>JBGQDD010000392.1:0-3627 GCA_041495665.1 Candidatus Acidiferrum sp. | reverse complement strand
TTTTCGGTAGGTTTGCTGTTCAGCGCGGCGCGCTGCTCTTCGGCCCGCGCAAATTGCGTGGAGGCGGATTGTCGTCTCACCGCCGCCGTGGCCGCAGCTTCCGCATTCGTGTTGGCCGGCGCAGCAGAGGCCAGGCCCAGCACAAGACCCAGCGCCTCAAAAACTGGCGAAAGACGGGCGAAGCTCAGGTGCAAAATTTTTTTGGCCCCAAACATCAACCTACATCCCCCAAATGCCACCCCATCGTAACCGGAAACCTTAGCTCACTTCAGCAATAGTTCAAGCAGTTGTGTCCGGAGTTCCATGCCCCCCGAAAACTACCCACTAACCACTACCCTCTAACAACTGTCCTTATTCGTTCGTGAATATGATGCGGCCGTCCGCTGTGACGTCTCTATGGATCGCGTGTGAATTGATGAAGGCGTCCGCGAGACGGCCCGAGCCCGGCCGGAAATAGGCATTCTGTACGCGCTGTACATAGTTCCGCGTCTCTCGATATGCGGGGATGCCGTGAGCACGGTCAACCGCACCCTCTCCCGCATTGTACGCCGCCAAAGCCAGATCGAGGTTGCCATTGTATCGTTCCAGCAACCACTTCAAATGCTTAACCCCGGCGTCGATATTCTGTTGCGGGTTGAACACGTCGTAAGCCCCATAACGTTGTGCCGTCGTGGGGATCAACTGCATCAGTCCGCCGGCGCCCTTGTGGGAATAGGCCCTCGGATTCCAGTTCGATTCCGTTTCGATCACCGCGCGGACCAGAGCAGGGTCCATGCGATGCCGGTCCGCCGCTTCTCGAACGAGTCTTTCGACGCCGTCGCGCCCGATGTCCATGGCCGGACGGCTGCGTCCCGAAAAGGAAGATTCGGCGGGCAGGTAGATGTTGGTGCGCGGCTTGGTGGCAGTGAGCTTGGCTGTCAGCGGCGGTTCGGCGTTTACAAAAAACCGCCGTCCCACATCGTCAACGACCCTGGTGATCTGGCCGCTGGCGCCCGGCGCGCAGAAAATCGCGCAAAAGCCCAGCGCTCCTGGAATTAGCCATGCCGTGATTGCCGTGCGTTTCATCATGGTGCCTTGGGGAAGGCAAAGAGCAATTTTGGAACCGACTACAGAGCGGACAGCACTTAATATCGCCCCGACCCGGTCGGGGTCAATGTCCCTTCCGTACTAGGGCCCCGCCGAGCAGTCTACCCTGAGGGGAGGTCGGCTGGCGATGGCTCGTGTTGCGAAGTCGTGCTGACGGGGATATCGGCCGCCGTTCGGCCGCGTATTAGCCAGCCCTGTTAGGGTCGAGCCTGTAACTGTGCCCCGCCGGACACGCTTCTGCGCTAGGTCCAATTATAGCAAGGGTTCCAGGAGGGCGGGGACGCTCTCCAAGGCCAATTTTAGGCCAGTTGTGTCTTTACCGCCAGCCTCGGCCAGGTCCGGCCTGCCGCCGCCTGAGCCGCCTACCAGCTTGGCTAGTGCCTGTATCAGCTTGCCAGCATGGACTTTAGCCGTCAGGTCCTTGGTCACCCCGGCGATCAGGGCCACTTTGCCGTCCTCCGGCATCCCCAGCGCCACCACCCCGGAGCCCAACTTCTGTCTCAGGCTGTCCACTAGTTGTCTAAGTCCTTCGCGGTCAACGTTTTGCACTTCGGCGGCGATAACCTTAATCCCCTTAACAACTTGCACGCGTCCCATCAGCTCGTCGATCTGGCTAAGCGCCCCTTTGCGCTTCTGCGCCTCCAGTTCCTTCTCCAGATGCTTGGCGGTCTGGGCCAGCTTCTCAACCTGTGCCAGGATGCCTTCCTCCCCCACGTTGAGCTGGCTTGCCAACTGCCGCAGGATTTCCGCTTGGTTTTGAAAATGCTCCAACGCCCCGACGCCGGTAACAGCTTCGATGCGGCGAACGCCCGCCGCGACCGATTCTTCGCTGACGATTTTCAACACGCCGATGTCGCCCACGCGCTGCACGTGCGTCCCGCCGCAAAGCTCCTTCGAGTAGAACCCGCGAGCCGCTCGCGGATCGGGAATCGTCACCACGCGGACGTTGTGCTCCGGATACTTGTCCCCGAAAAACGCCAGCGCGCCGGAAGCCAGCGCGTCTTCGAGCGAAGTCACGTTCGTCTCGATCTCCGTGTTCAGCCGGATCTCATCGTTCACCTGCTGCTCGATGTCGCGCAGCTCTTCCGCATCCACGTGCGCAAAGTGCGAAAAGTCAAAGCGCAGCCGCTCCGGCGCATTCAGCGACCCCGCCTGCTTCACGTGCGTCCCCAGAATATTTCGCAGCGCCGCATTCAAAAGATGCGTTCCTGAGTGGTTGCGAATAATCCGCGCCCGCCGCTCCGCATCCGCCACCACCGCCACGCGATCACCTACGCGCAACGTTTCTTTCGCCACAACCTTGTGCGCCACCAGCCCCGCAACGGGATAAAAAGCTCCGGTTACCTCCGCCAACAGTTGTGATTCCGAGTTGTCATAGAACGCGCCGGTGTCCGCCACCTGCCCGCCCGACTCCGCATAAATCGCCGTGCGGTCCAGAACGATCTCGCCGCTCTCCCCCGCCTTCAGTTCATTCACTGAACCGTTCTTGGTGATAATCGCTTCAATGCCGCAATCTTTCGCCGTCGTCCCAAAATAAAAGTCCAGCTCCGTCGTGAATCGGTCCGCAATCTTCGCATACGCCGGATTCGCCGCCTCCTTCGCCCCACCCTTCCAAGACGCCCGTGCCCGCGTCCGCTGCTCCTCCATCGCCCGCTCGAAGCCAGACAGATCCAACTGAATACCTAGGTCACGCGTGGCCTCGACAATCAAATCGAGCGGCAGGCCATAGGTGTCGTAGAGACGGAAGGCTTTGTCGCCCGGAAAAATCCTCGTAGAGGCAAGCTCGCTGAATCTTATGTACTTAAGGTCGTCTTCTAACTCCTGAAAGCCATTTCGCAGAGTTCTTGAGAATCGACTTTCCTCACTCACAATGACGCGGTTCACGTGTTCGCGAGCTTCGATAATTTCCGGATACGCGGTACCCATCAATTCGCGAACTTCGTGCGCTACATATACGAGCACGTTGTCAATGCAACCCGTTAGCTTCACGTGCCTAATTGCGCGCCTCAGAATTTTTCGGAGCACGTAACCTCTCCCCTCATTCGAGGGCATCACGCCGTCGGTTATAAGGAAGACAGCCGCGCGAACGTGGTCTGCAATAATCCGAAGCGAAGCGTCATGATCTGCATTTCGTCCATATGGAGATCGAGTCACTTCGCCCGCTTGGCGAATGAGCGGCTGAAACAAATCTGTGTCGAAGTTACTGATCTTGTCCTGCAGAACGGCAGCAACGCGCTCAAGGCCCATGCCGGTATCGACGCAGGGCTTCGGCAGAGGAGTAAGAGTGCCGGAGGCGTCGCGGTTGAACTGCATAAACACGAGGTTCCAGATTTCGACGTAGCGGCCGCATTCGCAGCCGAAATTGCAATCGGTGTGGCCCTGATCGGAGGCCGCTGGCCCCATGTCGTAGTGAATTTCGCTGCAGGGGCCGCAGGGACCGGTGTCACCCATAGCCCAGAAGTTTTCTTTGAGGCCTGGAACGGCAATGACGCGATCCTTCGGCGCGCCGACATTCACCCACAGCTTCAACGCTTCTTCGTC
>JBGQDD010000391.1:0-3629 GCA_041495665.1 Candidatus Acidiferrum sp. | reverse complement strand
GGGCGGCGTGTTCCAGCGCGCGAAGAAACTCGCGGCTCACTTGTTTGCGGGCGGCACGAATTTCACTTTCTCCGATCCACAAACTTTCGCGGCGGAGATCGATGTCGTCTAGTTTTTTCACCCAAGCCGAGAGTGCGGCATCTCCGCGCCGGCGAACATCGCAGACAATCTCCGCCGCAATGCGCTCAGCCTCCGTGTCGCGCTCCTGGCGTGCACGCAGAAGTCTTTTCTCGACCGCCGGTGTGAGTCTCACGATGCGCATCACAGCACGATCTTATTCAGGGGATATTCGACGATCCCCTGAGCCTTGGCGGCTTTGAGCTTTGGCAGAATCTGCCGGACCACCGCTTCCTCGACGATCGTGTTAATCGCGACCCAGTCGGGGTCACTCAAAGCGGAAATCGTCGGCTTCTTCAGCGCGGGGAGAACCCCCAGCACAGCCTGCAGATCATCGCGATGGACGTTCAGGAGCAGACCCACTTTACTCGCGGCGGCAATAGCGCCCTGCAACATCAAGATCAGGTTTTCCGCCTTTTCGCGCTTCCAGGAATCGGCCGCGGCAGCGCGGTTCATGATGAACACCGTTGTGGATTCCAGCACGGTATCGACGATCCGCAGGCGATTCGCGCGCAGCGACGAGCCCGTCTCCGTCACCTCCACAATCGCGTCCGCCAGTTGCGGCACTTTGACCTCGGTCGCGCCCCAGGAAAACTCCACGCGGGCTTTCACGCCGTGCTTGGCGAGATAATTTTCCGTGATGTGCACGACTTCGGTCGCAATAACTTTTCCTTCCAGGTGGCGCGGCTCCCGAATCGCGGAGTCTTCCGGGACAGCTAGGACCCATCGCACACGCGCCAGCCGCTGCTTGGCATAAATCAGCTCTGACAATTCGTCCACCGCGGCACCTGTTTCCACCACCAAGTCGTGGCCCGTGATTCCCGCGTCCAGCGCGCCGGACTCGACGTAACGCGCCATCTCCTGCGCGCGCACCAGCAAACACTCGATTTCGGCGTCGTCAATTGCCGGAACGTAACTTCGCGAGCCCAGCGTGATTTTCCAGCCGGCACGCGAAAAAAGATCGAGCGTCGCCTCCTGCAGGCTGCCTTTTGGGATTCCCAGCTTCAGCAGGCTCATCGCGTTTTCTCCTGTCCGTAAACTTTCTCCGGCGCGAACGAGCGTTCGGCTATATTCATGGCGCTTCCGTCCGGCTCCAATTTTCGGAAGAAGCAACTACGGTAACCCTCGTGACAGACGCCCGGCCCGACCGCTTCGACGCGCACGAGCAGCGCATCCCCGTCGCAATCCAAGCGCATCTCGCGGACCCGCAAAACGTGTCCGCTCGATTCGCCTTTCTTCCAGAGCCTATTCCGCGAGCGGCTGAAGAACACCACTTCTCCGGTGCGTTGCGTTTCCGCCAGCGATTCTGGATTCATGAAGCCGAGCATCAGCACGTCGCCGGTGCGCTCGTCCTGGATGATGGCCGGCACCAGCCCGCCGCTTTTCTGAAAGTCGATCTCCACGGTGTCGTCTCCTGAAAACTATGAGCCCGAAAATAAAAATCCCGCTGGGGCTTGTTGCGCCAGCGGGCTGAAGAGTGCTTTGTCTAGCGAATCGCTATGCACACCTCAGGTGGCGCGGCATGTGGCCGTGATGATGATGGTGCGCTCGCGCTGTGTGTATGAGGTTCATTGCGAAGAACCAAGATAAGGGAGTATTCGCCCCATGTCAACGGCTGGATCAGGCGCGGGTTGCGGATCCTGGAGCTGAGCTGCCGCTGTAATTCATGGACATCTTCAGGCTTACAGCCACGCCAAACTTGCCGTTGGGCAATTCCTCCACTCGTACGACCTCGGCCACATATTCGCAATTCATCGGATCGTGTGGCGAGCTGAAAGGAAAAGTGACGAATACCCGCATGCCCTTGTAGTACGATTTCCGGCGCGAAGTGAAGTAGATGCCTTCCTTGGATGCATTCACGCTGACCGGCAGGTCTTCGAAGTGCTCATCCCGCGGATCAGACGGCCGCACGCGCACCGGCCGGGCGATTTTCGCCCTGCGGCTAATGCGCTTATCCGAATACACTTTTGCGGGGACTTCTGGCATGGTGGCTTTCGCGACAGGCTTTCGCTACTACCACTATTCGGGCTAGTGGTTGAAACGTCAAGCCGGTGCGCTGAATCTGATACTGCACGGGATGCGCCAAAACGGAACCCATCCGAGGGAGGGGCCATGGAAGGGAAGCTTCGCAAGGATGACTCGGCCTGGAAGCAACAACTCACGCAGAATCAATACTTTGTAACCCGGAAAAAGGGTACGGAACCACCTTTTACCGGCGAGTACGAAGATACCGAAACGGCAGGAACCTACAAGTGCGTCTGCTGCGGCCAGCCCTTGTTTCGTTCTGAAACAAAATACCACTCAGGCTCCGGGTGGCCCAGTTTCTACGCTCCGGCCAGCGAAGAGGCGGTCGAGTCACAGAGCGACACGAGCCACGGGATGCGCCGCACGGAAGTAAAGTGCAGCCGGTGCGATGCCCACCTCGGGCACGCCTTTGACGATGGCCCGCAACCCACCGGGATACGGTATTGCATCAACTCCGTAGCGTTAGACCTGGAAGAAGACTAAAAAAGCGCTCCGATCGGATCGGAGCGCTTTTTTCGCTGGCTTGTTCTCAGGAGTGTAGCAAAAAGGGAACTAGGCCGCCGGGCAGGAACACGCCGCCATGGCGGCTACCGGATCGCTCTCGCGTGCCCATACGCCGAGCAGCAGCACTTTCGTGCCGGTGGGATACTTAAACACGTAGTAGGTGCTCGAAAGGCCCTCCACTTCATAAAAACCAGGCCGGCGCGGATCTGGCCGCGAAGGCGCATCCACCGCGAGAAGTTGACGCAATTCAGCGATCTGTTCCTGCGAATGGTTTCGCAGATCTTCCACGAGGGGCGGTAGTTTTGGAACGGTTATCATCATTATGTTTCTCCGCCACATTCAGCTTATATTCTCCTCACTGGTAAAGACGCGGAAAATCGAAAAATGTTTCATGGCGCGCAACAATTCTCCAGACAAAATGGCCTGCTGGTTCCATCATCCCCATGGGGGAAACACTCGGTTAACACTGGCAGTCACATGAATATTCCGTGAAGCCGGGAAACAGCCGCCTTGTTTTACCCCTCTCCCGAAGTTCCCGGGTCAATTTGCCCGCCGTTCCGCTGTAATGAAGTGCGTGTTACTATCTCCTCTGGTACTTGTGCGGCGCTCGGTTCCCTGAGATAGTGCTGTGCGTATCTTCTTCAGATAGGGTGGTCAACGTGACAAAAGGTGTGACGAAAAAGAGTGGGACTCGAGGCAAGACTTCTTTCGGCAAAGACCGTCGCCGCAAACATCACCATTACCTCGTCAGTGTCTACTATGCCGACGGGGAAAAGTTCGGCCGCGTTTACACGGACAAGGATAAGGCTACCCGGTTCGCGGAGCGCCAGCGGCGCTCGCCGGTGGTAAAGTCCGCCCGCATCACCCAAGTTTCCTGATCGTGCTTGCTTGTTGACTGTTTTGCTTTAGGCCGGCATGCGCGGGGAAGGCTTGTCCCGGTCGTGCCGTCATGCTATAAAAAGAAGGTCGTTGAGCGGCCTTAG
>JBGQDD010000390.1:0-3658 GCA_041495665.1 Candidatus Acidiferrum sp. | reverse complement strand
GGACTTTCGAGCGCACGGCGGACATCAATTGATTGGGATCGCCGGTGGTCCGGAGGTAAACGGTCATATCGCCGAGGAAGCGGTTGGCAAGATAGGGAACGAAGGCCTGCTCGGGAATTTCATCGCGCAGATTGGTGTACTTGAAATCCTTGACGACGCCGATGACTTCCATGTCGGTGGGCGTGCCGGGATCGGTGCCGAAGCCGAGGTGAAGGCCGATGGGATTTCGTCCGGGAAAAAACTTCCTGGCAAACTTTTCGTTGATCATGATGCTGGTGGGCGCCCAGTTCCAGCCTTCGGGACCGTGTTTGATATCGCGGTTGTCGTTCATCGTGAAGTCGCGCCCGGCGACGACGGGCACGCCCAGGGTGGCAAAATAGCTGGGGCCAATCGAGTTCATGTAGGGTTCGGCATGCTCATCGGGCTTCGCAGGAGTGAAGCCCTCGACGGACATGCTGCTGTCCCATTCGTTGTCTTCGAGAATACGCATGGAGGCGAGGCCGACGGATCGAACTCCGGGGATCGAGCCGAGAGCTTCCGACAATTGGGGATAGAACACTTTCATGCGTTCGGGAGTGTAGCCGTTGAGCGAAGGGTCGATATTGAAGCCCACGAGTTTCTCCGGGGAAAAGCCAGGGCCGAGATTGCGCAGGTTCGCGAGACTGCGGACGAAGAGACCCGCACCTACCAAGAGCAGGAGGGAAAGCGTCACTTGCGCGATGACGAGAGCCTTGCGCAAGCGATGGTGGCCGCCGCCACCCACGACGGCGCCGGCCTGATCCTTCAATGTTCCAGCGATGTTGGGCTTGGTGGTCTGAAGAGCCGGCACGAGGCCGAAGATGACTCCGGTCAAGACGGTCACCGTCAAGTTGAACAAGAGAATGCGAAGATCGGGAGCGCTGGAAATGCTCATGCCGCCGGAATCGGAGGGCAGGTAGATTTTCATGAGAGCGCGGTCGGCCCAAAAGGCGACGGCGAGACCCGCGACTCCACCGAGAGCGGAGAGAGAAAGACTCTCGATCAAGAGCTGGCTGATGATGCGCGGCCGCGTGGCGCCCATCGCCAAACGAACGGCGATTTCCTTGACGCGGCTGGAGCCCCGCACGAGCATCAAGTTAGCAAGGTTGGCGCAAGCGATCAGCAGGACGGCTCCGGTGGTGGCCATCAAAACCCAGAGCGGAGTGGAGAGCTGGCGGCGCGTATACGAGCGGCCCTGGGAGCCGGGCAAAACGTCGATCCAACACTTTAGGAATTCGTCGCGGTCATACTTCGAGGCGCGACTGAAGGCCGGGAGCTGCACTTCCGACTCGAGCATGGAGTGCATGAAAGGCTGGAGAGCGGCCTTGGCTTGCTGCTGCGAGATGCCGGGTTTCAGGCGGCCGAAGGCATTCACCCAGCGATTGCGGCGCTCCTTGAGCATGTCTTCCGGATTGCCGATGATGGTCTGCGCCTGCATCATGATGGGAATGAAGATTTTCGGGGAGAAGCCGAGTTCGACGCCGTCGAAGCCCGCCTGGGCAACACCGACGACGGTCATTTTGTAATTGTTCAGAGTTAAAGTTTTGCCGACGATTTGGGGATCGCCGGCGAAACGTGTTTTCCAATAGTTGTAGTTGAGAACGACGTACGGATGGCCGCTGGGAACGACATCGTCCTCGGGAGTGAGTATGCGTCCGATGGCAGGGATGACGCCGAGAGTGGAGAAGTAGGTGCCGGAAACCAATTCCACGGACACGCGTTCCGCCTGCTGGCCAAAGGAAAGGCTTGCGGAAGTGGGAAAGCGGCAAAACATATCGGAGAAGACTTCGTTGTGATCCTTGAAATCGCGGAACATCGGATGAGAGATGGCGTTGCCGCCCCAGTTGCTGCCGTAGTGGCGCCCCTTCATGGTGAGCAGCACGAGCTGCCGGGGGTCCTTGACGGGTAGGAGGCGCAACAAGACTTGATCGAGGAGAGTGAAAATGGCGGTGTTTGCGCCGATGCCGAGTGCCAGGGTCAAGACGGCCACGGCGGTGAAGCCGGGAGTACGGGCGAGCATGCGGAAGGTGTACTTCAGATCGCGAAGTACGGTGTCGAGCCAGCCGATGAAGTTCATGCGGCGTGAGCCTTCGTTGGCGGTCATGGTCACAGGCAACCCCCGGGCAGCTAGAGGTAAAGACGAAGAAAGTGGGGAAAAGTTTGATGAAAGTACGAAAAGATTCGTGGGCTGAAAAGGGGAATAAAAGACGAACATCATTCAGCGGGTATGGCGCGAACCGGCCAGCAGACGGAATTTAGTCGGCGCTGGTTGTGGCTACCTTGTGATTGTCCAGGGATTCCGCTTTTTGCTGAAAGAAAGCGGCGACGCGGTCAATGATTTCATTCAATGGGGTGCAGGGACGGAAGCCGGTAAGGGCATGAAGCTTATCGACGCAGGGCACGCGGCGCATCATGTCCTCAAAGCCGGGTTCGTAGGCCTGGTCGTAGGGCACGTACTCGATGGGAGAAGAGCTGCCGGTGCGTCCCTTCACTTTCTGCGCCAATGCCTCGATGGTGATTTCCTCGGTGTTGCCGACGTTGACGACCTCACCGATGGCGCTTTCCAAGTCCATGAGGCGAATGAGACCTTCGACGGTGTCTCGCACATCGCAGAAGCAGCGAGATTGTTTTCCGCTGCCGTAGATGCTGATGGCGGTGTTATCCAGGGCGGACTTGACGAAATTGGGGAGGACCATTCCGTAGCGGCCGGTTTGCCTGGGGCCGACGGTATTGAACAAGCGGGCCACGATGACGGGGAGCTTCTTTTCCTTCCAGTAGGAAAGAGCCAGAAACTCGTCGAGCGCCTTGGAGGCCGCGTAACTCCAGCGGCCCTTGGTGGTGGGGCCGAGAACGAGGTCGGCATCTTCGTGAAAGGGAACGTTGGTGTTCTTGCCGTAGACTTCCGAAGTGGAGGCGGTGAGAACGAGTTTCTTTTTCTTGCAGGCCGCTTCGAGGATCATCTGCGTGCCGTTCACATTGGTCTCGATGGTCTTGACGGGGCTCTCGACGATGAGCTTGACGCCGACGGCGGCGGCCAGATGGACGACGATATCGGCGTCGTCGACGAGTTCAGCGAGCAACTGGCGATTCTCGATACCGTCGAGGTGATATTGCATGCGGTCGGAAGACTTGAGATGGCGGATATTTTCGACGCTGCCCGTCGAAAGATTGTCGAGCAAAACGACGCGATCGCCGCGGTCGAGAAGCCGCTCCGCGAGGTGTGAACCAATAAAGCCGGCGCCGCCGGTGATTAGATAGCGCAAAGGGCCTCCTTAAAGGGCCTGGGAGTCATCGTCGTCGCGATCGCGGGAGACGCGCTGGGCGATGGCTTCGGAATCATCATCTTCATGCTGACCTTCAGCCGTTTCCTGGGGACCATATCCATAGGAATACGGATAATACCGGTAAGAGTAGTAGTAGTCCGGGGCGCTGGAATCCACGGCATTGAGAACGACGCCGAGGATGTGGCACTTTACGCTATTGAGCAGGTCGCGCGTGCGAGTGAAAGCTTCCTTGGGAGTTTCACCGCTGCGAACGACCAGCAACACGCCATCGGCTTGCACAGAAAGAATCACGGCATCGGTAGCGGCCATGATGGGAGGTGAATCGATAACGATAAACTTGAACTTGGTGCGGAGCT
>JBGQDD010000389.1:0-3665 GCA_041495665.1 Candidatus Acidiferrum sp. | reverse complement strand
CCTTTGCCCGGGTGGCCTCTCCTGCGGCCTGACCATCGCCACGGAAAACCCAGCGTACGTCCAGGGAGACTACAACGCCAATTTGCCGGCAGGTACTGGCTTCACTGCTGCCAGCGTGGCGGCTTCGGTAGTCGCGGATGCTTTTACGCTTCTCTCCGATGACTGGAACGACGTCAATACGTTCAATTCTCCGTTCGATATCAACGGCCGCGCGTCGAACACCGCCAACGACTACTACCGCCTAGGGGTCGTCGCCGGCAAGGGCCTATCATTCCCCATCCCCGGTTGGGACACCGCCGCTGTCGACGGCAGCCAGGACTTCGGAACGGATGGCGGTGTGCACAACTTTATGCGGTTCCTGGAAAACCACAATGGAACCATGAACTACTCGGGATCCATCGTGAGCCTGTACTACAATCGCCAGGCGATCGGCCTCTACAATTCCGGGACCAACAACTACGCCCCGCCGAACCGCGGCTACCAGTTTGATTCCAACTTCCTGAATCCTTTGCTCCTGCCGCCGCGGACGCCGATGTTCCGCGACATCAACACGACAGGATTTACGCAGCTCCTTCTGCCCAACCAGTAATCTGCAGCCGGCTGCTGCACAGCGCGCGGCCCCGTGTCCCCGGGGCCGCGTTCTTTCGGCGGGATGAAGAAGAGTTGCGTGGAGCGGACTAGGTAAGGCGAGCCGAGTTTCGATACCGCGGGATTAGATCTGTACCCGTATTGCTGGGTTCCTCGTCACCGTTCGTCGATGCGGCCTTTCTGGTGCCCGCTTCGATGAAATGAGCAGGGCGCGGCGCGGTCGTCTATTAAGGAGAGAAAGCGCGTTTATGGCAAAATCTTCTTCAGCCTCTAGCGAAGGTCCCTCCTCCCAGTCGCTTCTCTTCATGATGATTGCCATGACGTGCGGCTTCTGCGTTCTTCTTGGCGGTGGCTTGCTGATGGCCTCGCGCGTGATCAATGCCCTCGGCGTCCGCGCTGGCAGTGACAAAACGACCGTGCGCACTCCTCTCGGCGAATTCCGCTTTGAAAAGGCCAAGGAAGTCGGCCCCGGCCTGCCCGTTTATCCGGCAGCGACTCTAGTGCTTCCCGGCTCCGCGGCCGCGCAGCTCCCGCTCAATGACGATCAGCCCCAGGTCATCGCCAGCACGTACCACACGAACTCGTCCCGCGAATACGTCGCCAACTGGTATCTCGAGCACTTGAGCCCGGAATTCGCACGCCAGGATGCCGGCCCCAAGAACTTGCCGGAAGTCCTCCACGAATCCCACATTTCCGACGACGACATCATTTTTGTCGGTGAACGCGGCGACCAGGTTCGCGTTGTCGCCCTCGCCTTCGACGACATGGGCACCAAGATCACCCTCCTGCGCTCTTACACAAAACCTCCCGTCCAGGCTCCTGCCCCACCACCCGCTCAGTAGAAATATCGGCTGCCATTACGCGAGCGGCTTGAGCACTCGCCGGAAGTGTCGGAACAGGCACGCGCTCCGACGCCAACGCTGCTGTTATCCGGGAAAAGTGCGACCATATCCTGAAACTTTCGGCAGAGGACCATTCAACCATGCCACGAATCCAGACCACCGAAGACCGCCGGCTCGAAGAAGCGCGCACCCGCAAAAAGCATTGGAAGCGCTGGGGGCCCTACCTCTCCGAGCGGCAGTGGGGAACGGTCCGCGAGGATTACAGCCCGGGCGGGACGGCCTGGGAATTTTTCCCGCACGACCACGCGCGTTCACGCGCCTACCGCTGGGGAGAAGACGGTATCGGAGGGATCAGCGACCGCCACCAGATGATGTGTTTCGGGCTGGCGCTATGGAATGGACGCGACCCCATTCTGAAAGAGCGGCTCTTCGGCCTCACTGGAAATCAGGGCAATCACGGCGAGGACGTGAAGGAGTGTTACTTCTACCTCGATTCAACGCCTACTCACAGCTACATGCGCATGCTCTACAAATATCCGCAAGCCGGATTTCCGTATGAAACCCTGGTGGAAGAGAGCCAGCGCCGCGGCCGTGACCAGCCGGAATTCGAATTGCTCGACACCGGTGTTTTTTCCGAGAGCCGTTATTTCGACCTTTTCGTCGAATACGCCAAAGCCGACGCCGAGGACATTCTCATCAGGATCACGGCCGTGAATCGCGGGCCGGAAGCCGCCGCATTGCACCTCCTGCCGCAACTCTGGTTCCGCAACACGTGGTCCTGGGGCAAGGACCTTCGCCGCCCGGTTGCGCGAAAAGCCACTTCCATACCTGGATGCAATAGCACCGAATTGCAACATTGGCAGTACGGCAAGCGCTGGCTGCTGTGCGCCGGCCAGCCTGAGTTGCTTTTCACGGAAAACGAGACCAACAGCGTGCGTCTCTTCGGCGGAAGAAATCGCTCACCCTACGTCAAAGACGCCTTCCACGAATATGTGATTCACGGCAACAAGGCCGCCGTCAACCCTGAGCCGATGGGAACGAAAATGGCTGCGTATTACCCGTTGCAGCTTGACCCCGGCCAGTCCGTCACCCTCAAGCTGCGACTCACCGATATCGAGCCCCTTGGCGGAATGGATCTCAACTCCGGGAAAGTCGGCACCATCACCTCTCCCGCACACGCCGAGCGTGCCGAGGGCGTTCCCGGCACCAACGACTTTGGCGCGGGATTCGACGGCCTGTTCGCACTGCGCCAAAAAGAAGCCGAGGAATTTTATGCCTCGCGCATTCCCGCGGAACTTTCCGATGATGCGAAGGCCGTCATGCGGCAATCGTTTTCAGGAATGCTCTGGTCGAAACAATTTTATCACTACGATGTGCGCACCTGGCTCGACGGCGATCCCGCCGGTCCTAAGCCGCCGGACAGCCGCTGGGACAGCCGCAACAAGGATTGGACGCATCTCTACAACGACGACATTATTTCCATGCCGGACAAATGGGAGTATCCGTGGTACGCCGCATGGGACTTGGCGTTCCACTGCATTCCGCTGGCGCTTGTCGATCCCGATTTTGCCAAAGAACAGCTCATCCTTCTTCTGCGCGAATGGTACATGCACCCCAACGGTCAATTGCCTGCCTACGAATGGGCCTTGGGCGATGTGAATCCGCCCGTGCATGCCTGGGCCGCCTGGCGCGTCTACAAAATCGAGCGGCGCGTGCGCGGCGTTGCCGATCGTGGATTCCTCGAAAAAGTTTTTCACAAGTTGCTCCTGAATTTTACCTGGTGGGTGAACCGCAAGGATCCAGACGGCGCGAATATCTTTCAGGGCGGATTCCTCGGACTCGACAACATCGGAGTCTTTGACCGTTCGGCGCCTCTCCCCACCGGAGGCCACCTCGAACAGTCCGACGGCACCAGTTGGATGGGCATGTACTGCCTGAACATGCTGGCGATCGCTCTCGAGCTGGCCAAAGAAGATCCTGCTTATGAAGACGTCGCCAGCAAATTCTTCGAGCACTTCGTTTACATCGCCCGCGCCATGAACGATCTTGGCACGGACGGCCGCTCCTTGTGGGACGACACCGATGGCTTTTACTACGACGTCTTAAAGCTACCCAACGGGGGCGAACACTTCCTGAAAATTCGTTCGATGGTCGGGCTGATCCCGCTGTTCGCCGTCGAGACCCTGGAGCCGGAAATCGTCGATCGTCTCCCGGGCTTTAAACGCCGCATGCAAT
>JBGQDD010000388.1:0-3674 GCA_041495665.1 Candidatus Acidiferrum sp. | reverse complement strand
GGGAGTACCCGAGGACAGCGCTTTCCCTCCGGTGCGCATTGCTCGGACTACCACAACGCCAACGAGCAGAACGATTACAATTATGTAGATTCCAATCATTTTCATCTCGCACACTCAATCTTGGTCCTGAATCGGACGCGTTGCAATGCAGCTATTCTTTTTGGCTGAAGAGGCCAAAGCCTAAACGAAACTGAATGGTATTGATGCCGGGATTCGGCGTGGCAAGCCCGGCGTTCGAAATATGCATATAGCGGACTTCCGCGCTGATGTTGTGCTTGCTGCGCAGGAAGTGCAAGCCAGCAGCGCCGCTGGTGGTGAAATTGATGCGGGAAGTTCCTTCGGGCACCTTGGTATTGGTAAAGAGAGTGCCGCCGCCAAGTTCGAGATAGGGTACGACGCTGGTGCGGGTGTCTAGCGCCCATTTGAAGGCGAAGGGATTTAAGCCAACGCCGTAGGCGGTGTTCGTTTTCTGAACAACCAGGAAGACGGGGACGGCATCGACCGCGTATTCCAAGCGGCCGCGCAGGAAACCTGGTCCGTGCGGCGCGGTGAGGATCAGGCCGTAGCGGAGGCCCAGGTTCCAGACGCCGTCGCCGGACTGGTTGCCGTTGATGCCATGGCCGCCGCCCGTCCAAACTTGCAGTTCATGGCCGCCCTCGACGGGGCCGGCTTGCGAGCGAACTGCTGGTGCGCAGAAGAAGAGAACAAAAAAGAGGACGCCCGCGATTATGCTTCGCAACGAAAAAGCTCCTTCCTGTTTTTCGATCCGGGACAGCGAGTTCCGGATAAAGAGAAGATATAGAAAATCCGTGCGAAAGGCGACCCTCTTCTAAATAGGTTGCCGAGAAATTGGAAAGGCGCCGGCCTCAATAGTTTGGGGTCGCTCCTTGTAAAGCGGCGGCCGCTACAAGCGTTTCCACCGGTCCTCAGATTTCCCGCGGCGAAACTTCTTGGCAGCAGGGCGAAAGTCTGCTAACTAAGTGCTGCTGATTTCGTCGGAGTAATAAAAGGTTCGCCGTTTCCGTCCCTTCCGTTTGGGGTATTGTCACATATCGTTGGGTTGGGGGGAGTTCATGAAAGTAGATTCGCGGCTGACTCCGTTTACGGAGTTTTCCAGGGTTGTTCGTTTTTTTCTTCCCGCATTGGCGGCCATCGCATTCTTTTCGCACGCCTCCAACGCACAGACCGCTGATGAAGTCATCGACAAGAATATTCAGGCGCGCGGCGGAGTTGAAAAGCTGAAATCCGTGCGCAGCCTGCGCACCACGGCAAAGTTTAGCCAAGGCGCTTTTCGTGCTGATTTTCGGCAGGAAAACAAGCGCGCGGACAAGGTTCGGGAAGAATTCATCATCCAAGGCCTGGCGCAAGTGCAGGCCTACGATGGCAAGACGGGATGGCAGATTTCACCGTTCAATGGGCGCAAAGATCCGGAGCTGCTCTCGCAGGACGACCTGAAAAGCTTGGCGGTGGACGCCGATATTGATGGGCCGCTGATCGAGTACAAGGAGAAGGGGCATAAAGCCGAACTCGCGGGGCACGACTCGGTCGAAGGAACGGATTGCTTCAAGATCAAGCTGAGCATGAAGAATGGGGACGTGCGCTACTACTATCTGGATGCCGACTCATTCCTCGAACTGAAACTGGAAATTCAAACGACAATTCGGGGCGCGTTGCAGGAGAGTGAGCTGTATTACGGCGACTACGAACAGGTGAACGGCATCTATTACCCGTTTGCGGTAGAGCAAGCGCAAAAAGGCAGCGCTTCACGCTCGCAGATCTCCGTCCAAAAGATCGAACAAAACATACCGCTGGAAGACGCACATTTCACGATGCCGGTGTCCAAACCGGAGACGAAGGCGACGCCGGCCGGAAAGTGATTCTTGAACAGAGGACAGGCAGGAATGTTTGTCCCACTTCCGAATATTCATGGGTGGACTTACACGCAAGAGCAGTTGCTTCAACTATTTCGCTAAGGAATCTAACGATATGCGCAAATCAATTCGCTGCTTCGTTGCTGTGATGATGGTGATTCTCGCCACGATAATTTTTGCCGGGCCCACACCCGCGCAAGACGCCAAGTTCGACTCGGATACGATCTCCGGCCTCGGTGCGCGGAACATCGGCTCCGCGGCCATGAGCGGGCGCGTGGCGGCGATCGCGGCCGTAAAAGAGGATGGCCGGCTGACCGTCTACGTTGGAGCGGCCAGCGGGGGCGTCTGGAAATCTTCGAATGGCGGCACGACGTTCAAGCCCGTTTTCGACAAAGAGGCCGCGCAATCCATTGGAGCGGTGGCCATCGATCCGCAAGCGCCGAAAACGATCTGGGCCGGCACGGGGGAAGCCTGGACGCGCAACAGCGTGTCGATCGGCAATGGCATCTACAAGTCGACGGACGGCGGCGATAGCTGGACCAACATGGGCTTGCAGAATTCCGAGCGTATCGCGAAAATTATCATCGATCCAAAGAACAGCGGCACGGTTTACGTGTGCGTGCCTGGAAAACTCTGGAGCGATAGCGAGGACCGCGGCGTTTACAAAACGTCTGATGGCGGAAAAAGCTGGAACAAAATCCTGAAGGGCACAAATCTCTCGACCGGCTGCTCGATGATTTCCATGAATCCGCAGGACCCGAAGGTTCTTTTCGCGGGCATGTGGGACTTTCGCAGGAGGGGCTGGACTTTCCGTTCGGGCGGAGAGAACGCCGCCGCGGCGAGCGCGAGCGGATTTTTCCAGACCACGGATGGTGGAACGACCTGGAAGGAATTGGACGACAAGAGCGCCAAAGGGCTCCCCGGGAAACCCTGGGGGCGCGTGGCCGTTACAATTGCGCCGTCAAGACCAAATGTTGTGTACGCCATGATCGAATCGACGCGCAGCGCGCTATTCCGTTCGGATGATGGCGGCAAGACTTGGGAAGAGCGGGACCGCAGCAATTGGATGGTCTGGCGGCCCTTTTATTTCGCCAACTTGATTGTCGATCCGAAAAACGAGAACAAAGTTTATAAGCCGGACCTCACCCTGATCATGAGCGAGGATGGCGGCAAGAGCTTCAGCGGAATCGGGAACGGCGCGCACGGCGATTTCCACGATGTGTGGGTGAATCCCGACAATACCGATCATGTTATCGCGAGCGATGACGGAGGCGTTTGGTATTCGTACGATGGCGGCAATACCTGGTGGAAGGGCAATAACCTTCCGATCTCGCAGTTCTATCACGTGAGCGCGGATAACGCCGACCCTTATCACGTTTTTGGCGGGCTGCAGGACAACAGCGTGTGGATGGGCGACTCGCAGTATCCGGGCGGGATTACTAACGGCCGCTGGGAAAATATTTTTGGAGGGGATGGGTTCTGGGTATTTCCAGATCCCTCCGACGCGAACTACGTTTACGCCGAATCGCAGGGCGGCGAGATCGGGCGCGTGAATCGATTCACGCTGGAGGGGCGGTTGATCAAGCCGCAGCCCAGTTACGGGGAAGGGAAGCTGCGGTTTAACTGGAACACTCCGATCCACCTGAGCCCGAATGAGAAAGGCACGATTTACATTGGCGCACAATTCCTCTTCCGCTCCCGCGACCACGGTCAATCATGGGAGCGCATCTCGCCGGATCTCACCACCAATGATGCGGAGAAACAGAAACAGGAAGAATCCGGCGGCGTTACGGTCGACAATTC
>JBGQDD010000387.1:0-3675 GCA_041495665.1 Candidatus Acidiferrum sp. | reverse complement strand
CGATGATCCGCGTTTTCACCGTGGTGATGCGCTGCGGATCGGCCAAGACTCCCTTGTCCCCGATGCCGAAGTCACGAAGACATTTCCGTAATGCGCGCCCGGGCTCGTCATTGCCGATAACCCCAAATGCTTGCACGCGCGCGCCGAGGGCAGCGACGTTTGCCGCCACGTTTCCGGCGCCGCCGAGGCATTCGCTCTGCTCGACGAAATCCACGACGGGAACGGCCGCTTCCGGCGAGAGCCGTGAGGCCGTGCCCCAGAGGTAGCGGTCCAGCATCAGATCGCCGAGCACGCCGATGCGCTTGCCGCGCAAACGGGGGATTAATCGCTTCAACCGGGGAACGGCATCGGCAATGTTGGTGGGCATGCGGTCTCTTTTATTTTTCTGTTACTCGATCGGCTATTCCTCGGCGATCTTCGCTTCTTCCGGCAGCATCACGGGAATTTCATCGCGCACCGGATAGACGCGGTGGCAGGAGACGCACTTCAGGCCCGAGCCGTCGCTCAGCAGTTCCACCCGCGTCTTGCAAACGGGACAAACTAGAATATCGAGAGCATATTTCGGAATCGCCATGATGGTCTCCGTCGAAGAGGCTAGGGCTTTCAAATGCGTGAATAGGCACTGTATCAAAGGGCGTCTCACGCGGGCAACTAAATGGGGCAAAAAACGGTTGAGTACAGGTGCTCTTTGTGTGGCATGAAATCGATTCGGCTTGACCGTGCCGGGAAGCGAGCGTAGCGTTCGATTTGTACCCTCCCAGTGCGAGGTTTTCCATGAAATACGGTGATTGTCTGTTCAAAAAGATTCTTTGGATCTTTCCGGTTGTGATGTGGCCGGCGGCGATCGCTCTTGGCCAGCCGCAATCGGATGCAACGCAGTCTTCGCAACAATCCTCCTCGCCAACGCAATCGCAGTCGCAGCCGAAGGAAGAATCCGCGGCGGACGCGGCAAAAAAAGCGCAAAAAGAAAAAGCCAAACCGAAGAAGGTATACACCGAGGAAGATTTGGCCGGGATGCGCGGCAATGGCGTTTCCGTCGTGGGGGATGATAAACCAGCGGGCGCTGGCGGAGCAGGAATGAACAGGGCGGATGGGAAAACGAAAACGGGCGTCGTGCCCATGTCCGGACAGGACGAGGAATACTGGCGCGGAAAGGCAGGTGCGCTGCTGGGCCGGATCGCCGCAACAGAACAGCAGATTGCGAAATTGCAGGACGACATAAAGAAGTACGGGAGCGGCGGTTTTGACGTAACCACCGGGAGGAAAGACAACATCGCGTACATTAACGACCGGAATGGCCAGGTGACGGAACTGGAGAGAAGAAAAGCGAATCTGGAAAAGGAACTGGACGAACTGCAAGACGAGGGGCGCAAAGCGGGTGCGTCTCCCGCCTGGTTCCGCTGAGTGGGCCGCCAAGGAACGGCGCATTTCGCTGGATTCCGGCAACTAAAACTATTGTGCAAGAAAACAGACCGATACCAAAACTGACCCTCTGACCAGTAGTTTTTGGAACGGCAAAAGCAGTAGTCTGATGGCGATCGCGGGTTTGAATCCCTGCCTGTGGGAGAGCAACCGTGTATTGCGACCGCTGTGGACTGAACTTCCTGCCCAAACAGTCCGTGTGCACTCGATGCAAAAGAGTGCCGACGCGGTACTGGTTCCAATTCATGAGTTTGGTGACGATTTTTGTGGCCGTGCTGTGCAACACGGTTCTGGGGCTGTTTTTGTTGCCGCGGCTGGCGATGGCGAAACACGGGCAAGTTTTGTTTCGCGGGTGGTACTGGTTCGACCAGAAGGCGGCAATGTATGGCTGGGTGCCGCTGGCGATCGGCTTACTGGCCTGGGACTACTTCATCTGGAAAGAAGCCCGGCCGAAGGTGAAAGGCTGGTTTACGCGCAAATTGTTGACGTTCTCGCTCGCGGCAGGCGTAGCGCCGCTGCTGCCCTGGTGGATTCCGGCGGGCCAGCCTCCCTCGCAATTCTTCGATATGCTCGGCCGGCACCCCGGAGTTCCAGTCATGCTGGCATGGAGCGTGGTGCTGTTCGTTACCATTCTTCTCTGCATTGATCCCGAATCGCGCGACTATTTGCTGGGGCACGGAAGGACGCTGAGCATCGTCAGCACGGGGATGCTGCTGCTCGTGCTGACGATGACCGTGGTCGGCTGGTCGCTGACGTACTGAGCGAATTCTCAAGGCCGGAGCGTCTTCCCATCTCGCTTCAATACCCTTCACAAGAGCATGCTTACGGGCCGTTCGCTTCGACAAAGGTGATTACGACACGGCTGAATTCTTCGGGCCTTTCAAGATACATCAAATGACCAGCGTCCGTGATGATCACTCATTTTGAGCCGGCAATGCCTGCTTCGATGGCACCGGATTGGGCATGCACATCCGGGATGTCCGCATCGCCGACGAGGATCAGGGTAGAAACGCGAATTTCCTTTAAGAGATGCAGCGCGGGCTGCGTGGGACGCGCATAATCCGACGAGAGTTCGCCGCCGTGGGAACTTCCGCCGAGAATGGCGCGACATACTTTTCGATTGCGGAGGAGCGTCGCGAGATCTTCCGTTTCCGTCTACCAAGTGGTTGAAGCGGGAGTACGCCATATCCGCGGCGGTCGTAGCGTATCGTGTGGAACCGTTTGCAGAAGGTGGGCCAGACATCATCCCAGACGGCGGAGTGCGCGATGCCGTCATGGATGAGGACGACGGCGTCGGGGCCGGCGCCGCACTCTTCGTAGTAGAGCTTCCCGCTCTCGACGTCGACAAATGCCCCAGGTGCGGGATGAGGAGCGGTGGGTGCGCTTGGCGGCGGAGCGTGGCACCAGGCGCTCAGACCCAGGCAAAGGGCAAACAGAAGCACAAGCGCGCGAGTTGCGATCATTGGCCTTCCTCCAGGAGAGGCTGGTTGCTTCGGGGAGGCAGTATAGCTCTTGAGGGGAGCCGTGACTGACTGGTGCCGAGTGGATGGTGGACAGTGGGCAGAGGGTAGCGAAGCAAGAAACACCCCCCCTATGTTCCTGTAAGGATGTGATTCGATTGGGGTTAGGGGGTGGGGTCGGCATAGGATATGATTCCATGGAACTTAGTCGGACAGCGGCGTATGGCGGCCGAAGGGCAGGAGGCGATCCGAAAGCGTGAACGAGCAAACACGGGATAGAATAACATGGGAGAATCAACTGGTTAAGTGCTATGCAGGGAATGAGCGAAATTGATGGGTGGACGGCAATGGAGCGAGCTGAACGGTGCGGGCGGCAGCAAGACGAAGTGAAGAATGACCCCTGGTTCGGCTGCGCTCAGTACAAGCTCCTTTGCTCGAAACAAAACCGCAAACCGTAGGCCACCCCGAAATTCATCGGCAGTCTCAAATTTGCGCTATTCGTATGTGATCCGCCTTTCGTCTGGAGCCAGACAATCGCCTGCCGAACTTCAATGCTCCACCCGCGATTAGAATTCGATGGAGATTTCTGTTTCCACCTCTACCGGTTTTCCACCCACTTGCGTCGCTTGGTACTGCCGCTGGCGGGCATTTTCCAAAGCCGCGGCCTGCAGCGGCTGCGGACCAGACAGCACCGTCGCATTCTTCACCTTTCCATCGGTGCCGATCAAAACTCGCACGCGCACAGTTCCCTGAATGTGCGCGGCCTTCGCATTCGGCGGATAATTCAGTTTCG
>JBGQDD010000386.1:0-3681 GCA_041495665.1 Candidatus Acidiferrum sp. | reverse complement strand
CCGGTCGATGGAGATGTACTTGGCATCCTGGCCACCGATTTCGAAGATCGTGTCCACGGAGGGCGTGTCCTTGTCCGGGCCAGCCAGATTGCGCACGATGCGTTCCTGGACGTACATCGCGCCGGTCTTATGCGCGGTAATCTCGTCGTTGACCGTATCCGCTCCCACGAGTTCGCCGATAAGCTCGCGGCCGGAACCTGTAGTTCCCACTCCGCATATCCGCACGCGCGTGCCGAAGAGCCTCTCGATTTCCTGCAGCCCCTGGTTGACCACCTCGATCGGACGTCCGACGGTGCGCAGATAGATTCCATGGAGAAGCCGGCCGGACTCATCGAGCAGAGCCAGATTGGTGCTGACGGAGCCGATATCGATTCCCAGATATGTGGGGATCGCGTCATTGCCGGCTTGCGGCAGAGGCTCTGTCCTGGAAGCCGCCGGATGATCGCGCAGCAGCAAGACATTTTCGAGCGAGAGAGGTTCGCAATGAGAAATCGAGGCACAAGAATGACTCTGCACGGAACTCTTCGCTTCGAGATGGAAGGACTGAGGTTGCGACGGGTTTGCAAGGAGCGCCGCGCCGATAGCGCCCAGCCACCCGTAGAGTTCAGGAACAATTAGGTTTTCAGGAGCAAGGTGGAAGGCCTCCGCCAAACTCCGGACGACTCCGGCGTTCTGCGAGACGCCGCCAATGAACGCAACAGGCGCCACTACCTTGCGGCCCCTGACGATATTGCTTTTGAAATTCCGCGAGACTGCTTCGCACAAACCCTTCAGCACTTCCGCCGTGCTGTAACCCTTCTGTTGCGCGTGGATCATGTCGGATTTGGCAAACACCGAGCAGCGTCCGGCGATGCGGGCCGTAGAGTTTGCTTTCAAGACGACCGCACCGATGTCTTCCACGCGGTATTGCAGCCGTGACGCCTGTTGGTCGATGAACGAGCCGGTGCCCGCGGCGCATTGGCTGCTTGTGGAGTAGTCAAGGATTCCTGCCGAACAGCCGGACAGGTCCGCGCTCACGTCGCTATCGCTGCTCCGGGAACCGTCCAGCAAGAGATACTTCGAGTTCTCACCACCCATCTCGAAAATAGTGTGGATTTGCGGATACAGCGCCGACACGCCGCGCGCGATGGCCTTGAATTCATTTTCAAATGGAGTATTCAGCGTCTCGGCGACGCGGTGGCCTCCGGAGCCCGTGACACGGATCACTACCTGCCAGGAATCCGGCAGCAGCATCTGAAATTCATGCAGCAGATCCAGCGCCGCTTGGAATGGATTCCCCAGAGAACGACGGCATTCCGATACGATGATCGGGCTCAAGCCGCGGGCGCGCCATTTTTCCGGTGATTCGGAGACAAAGCGAAATGCTGACGACCCCGTCAGAGGCTTACTGAGTGCTACGGCTTCCCCCGGGCCCAGGATCGCAGCCAACTTGACGCTGGTGCTTCCTACATCCAAGCCGATCCTTGCGGGCATGAAGCACCCCACGTTGTATCCCTTGGGTGGCTCATTCTCGTTCCTACAATGAGACGATGGCTGTGACAGCGGTCACAGAGTCTTGTGTGCGAGGTCACGTCGCTAACTGCGACGGCATGTTACGAGAGGTTCTCGGGAGAATGTTCGCGGCCAACGTTTACCGATCGCTCGGGGCTAGGCTCCCAAGTTCGGCAGTTTCCACTCAGCGTCGAGCGGTCAAGACGGGACATTTCGCGCGAGCGACGACACGAAGAGCCGTAGCGATGGGGAGATGGGTTGCTGCTCCAGGGTTTGTGAACGCCAAGCACAATCAGGTCCGCGTTCACGCGGTTCGCTACCTCAATAAGCTGCATGTTGTTTGTTTGGGCTTTTCGGCGATTTCGAGCGCTGAGTGTTGAGGGTGACAATCATTCCGTGCAGCGGCGGTGACGAATGTCACCGCCAACAGTGCGTCAGGTCACGGAAATGCCCGGACAAAGCAGGCACACTTTCCGCGTGGAGATGCGTCATGACTACCGTGCAAGCTAACAAGCGAATTAGCCTGAAAAACATTCTGTTCCTCACTGATTTCTCGGAGCCCTCGGGAGCAGCTCTGCCTTTCGCGACAACCATTGCCCATGCCTATGGGGCAGAGGTGCACGCGCTTCATGTCCTTTTGCCGGCTCCCTACGCCTACATGACGCCGGAGATGGCGGGCATAACCCTGGACGATCAGGAAGAGATGGCAAGGGAAGAGATGCAACGGGTGGAGGCGCAACTGGTGGGGCTGCCTCACGAGACAATCATTGAACGCGGCACGGGGGTGTGGCCCGTCCTCTCGGAAGCATTGAAGGAGCATGAGATTGATTTTATAGTTTTGGGAACGCACGGGAGGACCGGCTTGCAGAAATTCTTGCTTGGCTCTTCTGCCGAAGAAGTCTTTCGGCGCGCGCGCGTGCCCGTCCTCACGATCGGACCGACGGTGCGGAACGGCGCGCACAGCGGCGGGCGCTTTCGTTGTGTGCTGTTCGCGACGGATTTCAACGCTCTTTCCGTGACCGCCGCCGCATATGCTGTTTCGCTGGCGCAAGAAAATCAGGCGCGGCTGGTCCTCCTGCATGTGCTCCCGAACCCGGGGCGTGGGAAGACGGGGAAAACCGAGGAATTGTCGGTTGCCGAGGCGATGCATCAACTGCGAATGCTGGTGCCGGAAGAAGCAGAGCTCTGGTGCCGGCCAGAGGCCATGGTGCAACACGGCGACCCGGGCGATGAGATTTTGGCCACTGCCAATGAGTGTGGAGCAGATTTGATCGTCCTGGGAGTCCGCGGGATGGGTGTCTTGGCAGGGGTGACCACTCACCTGGAGCGGGCCACCGCTTATAATGTGGTCGTCCACGCGCCCTGCCCCGTTCTCACGGTCCGGTGCTAGGGGCGTTCCGCTACATCATTTCCATCGGAGATCGCGATGATAAGAAAGCTGAAAGCCGGCTATCAGGTGGTTTCCAGCAAGGGCAAGAATCTCGGGGGACCATACAAGACCCTCGAAGAGGCGAAGAAGCGCTTACGGCAGGTTGAGTTTTTCAAGCATCGCAAGAATTAATTCTCCCGCGTATCGAGTTTTAATCTCGCCTTGGTAGAAAAAACGACTGTCATCTTGTTCCATGCCGGGCGGAATGCGCAGCATCGAGGCAAGGAATGCGCTGGGCCGCACGCACTGGAACACCGGCCGGTGGAAAGAGGCCGGACCTGCTAGGCTTACGTCAACTCCTTGTGTGCTTCCACCGTCGGGAGTTCAGGCCAAAGCAGCTTCAGAACTACTCCGCATTCTTGGTCGTAGACGAGCGTATAGACGCTAGAGCAATGTTCACAAAGCCAATAATGTTTCGCGCCGCCCATTCCGGTTGGAGGATCGGCTACTGCATTGCGCCCCCATGCCGAAGCCGGATCGAGTCGAAACCGTAAAAACTTGCCGCCACCGGTCCAATGAAAGGCAGTCGGACACACCGGGTTTGCACACTTCGGATGCTGCTTCTGATATGCAGGGGTTCCGCTCAACGTTTCGCCGCTTGATGCCGGTTGTTTGTTGCGATTGCGCCGAACCGCCATCCGCTGTTCTTCCAGTTGCTGAATAGTAGCCTGCAGCCACCCTTCAACTGTTTCTTCAATCTCGTACTGATTGCCGGACGGATAGAGGGAGTCGAGCGTTTCACCGGAATCGTTAAGTGGAAT
>JBGQDD010000385.1:0-3684 GCA_041495665.1 Candidatus Acidiferrum sp. | reverse complement strand
GAATTGATGATTTTACAGCAGAATGCCACGGAGTCACAGAGGCTTAGAGAACTGAATCAGTTTTTGAAAAGCAGGGTGAGAAAGCTTGATCTACGCCGATTCGGGCTCTTCGATGAGGGATTCCTGGCGGACGACGACGACGATGCCGGAATCGCTGACGTGGAAGCGGCGGCGGTCGGCTTCGAGGTCGTAGCCGATCTCGGTGCGCTCGGGAAGGCTGACGTGGCGGTCAATGATGGCGCGGCGGATGCGCGAGTGGCGGCCGATATTCACATGATTGTAGATGATGGAATCCGAGACTTCGCTGTAACTGTTAACGCGAACGTTGTTGCCGATGACGGATTTTTGAACGCGTCCGCCGGAGATGACTGAGCCACCGGCGACGATGGAATCGAGGGCGACGCCCATGCGCTCGGGATCGGCGAAGACAAACTTTGCCGGCGGATATTGGTGCTGCCAGGTGCGGAGCGGCCAAGAAGTGTCGTACAGGTTGAAAACCGGCGACACGCTGACGAGATCCATGTTGGCTTCGTAGTAGGCATCGAGCGTGCCAACATCGCGCCAGTAGAGAGCGTCCTTGGCGTTTTCATCGACAAAGTTATAGGCAAAGACGCGGTGCTTCGAAATGATCCGCGGAAGAATGTCCTTGCCAAAGTCGTGGCTGGACTTGGGATCCTCGGAGTCTGCAAGAAGGATGGGAATCAGCAGTTGGGTGTTGAAAATGTAGATGCCCATCGAGGCATTGCAATGCCCCGCGTGATGCAGCGACTCCTTGGGAACGGCGGGCTTTTCCTCAAAACCGACGATGCGCCAGTCCTTGTCCGTCTCGATGACGCCGAACTGCTTCGCGGCCTGGGATGCGGGAAATTCGATGGTCGCGACGGTGACATCGGCGCCGGAATCGCAGTGCTGCTGAAGCATGCGACTGTAATTCATTTTGTAGATCTGATCGCCGGAGAGGATGAAAACGAATTTCGAGCGCTCGCTGCCAATAGAGTAGATGTTCTGGTAGACGGCGTCGGCGGTGCCTTGGTACCACTGCTGCGAGACGCGCATCTGCGGGGGGAGGACCTCGATGTAGTCGCCGAGGCCGGCGAGGGGCGACCAGCCGGCGCGGATGTGGCGGTTCAAGCTGAGGGCCTTGTACTGCGTGAGGATGAAAATGCGGCGGAGATTCGAATTGATGCAGTTCGAGAGGGTGATGTCGATGATGCGATAGAGAGCGCCGAAAGGAACAGCCGGCTTGGCGCGGTCGCGAGTGAGCGGCCAGAGGCGTTCGCCCTGGCCTCCGGCAAGCAGAACTACGATGGCATCCCGCATATCGGACATTGGTTGCCCCCGCGTCGCAGATAGAGCAGCGGCTCATTCTAACAAGAGAAGCCGGGAAAAAGACAAGCGAGGCCGCCGCGAAGGCGGGTAGGGGTCACCGATGAGCAAAGAGGGCTCGTGGGGGAGTATCGCGGTGCAAAACCAGGGAAATGTTCCCAGGTTATACTTGCGTCAACGGAGTACCCGGATGGTTATGAGGTGGGTTCAGTACCGCGATTGCCGGTCAGAAAACACAAAGATTCCTTGACTTGCAGGGCAGGAATTGATTAGAAGATGCCAGCGACCTTTCAGGGTGCATCCGCGAAGCGGACAATACATGCGATAATCAGTACCAGGGGCGGTGCCCGCAGCAGGACACAGCCGGCCGCAGCTTGGCCGGTGAGAGGCGCCGCAAGATACCAATCCGAACCGGATTGGGGGTGAATTAATAAAGTGGCTGAAGTCATCATCCAAGAGAGTGAATCCCTGGAGAATGCCCTGCGGCGTTTTAAGCGCAAGGTGCAACAGGAAGACATCATCAAGGAAATCAAGAAACATAGCTTCTACATGAAACCCGGCGAGAAGCGCCGGGCCAAGGAAGCGCTTTCGCGGAAGCGACTGCGCAAGAAGCAGCGGCGGGAAGCGGATTAATTGAGTGGGCGGTCCCGACTAGGCCGGGGCCGCCCATCCGTTTTCGTCGCGGCTCGGCGCCGCACTTCCGAGAATCAGGCCCCCGTAAGGCAGGGAAGTTTTGGATTGGTGTTTCAGCTTCGTGCCCGCAAGCCCAAGGGATCCGCGCCCGGCGTCCCCGGATACAGGTTTCCTCAAGCATCTAGGCTATCAGGTACAAGTTCCGCCCAAGCTCCTGCCGGCACGGGACCAGGGGAGAGCGGCTCATGGAATATCACGATAGGGTGCTGAAGTGTTCGGAGTGTAGTGCTGAATTCGTTTTTACAGCCGGCGAACAGATGTTTTTCGCCGACAAGGGATTCAAAAACGAACCCAAGCGCTGCAAAGCCTGCAAAGCGAAAAGAGCCGAGGGCGGCGGTGGTGGCGGGGGTCACGCCTCACCGATGCGTTCGGAAACGAAGACAAATTGCTCGCAGTGCGGGAAGGAAACCACGGTTCCCTTCCGTCCCACGCAAGGGCGGCCGGTGTTTTGCCGGGAATGCTTCCAGCAGCGCAGGGCGATGGGCGCGGCGTAAAGCGGAAATTTGAAGTTGTAAGTCAGACGTGTAGAAGAATAGCTCGAACGACGAATTGCTTCGCGTGGGACGGATTGGCCTATCCGTCCCACTTTTTTCTGGCCGATCAACCGCAAGTAGATTCCCTCTAGAAATGCCAATCCCGATGGGCCCCGAAGTGGTAGAGAGAGTTACGGCATTTTTGCGTCCGTAGCCGAAACGGATGTGCCGCGGCTCGTCATTGACGCTTCCTGACCACAACAAGAGACACGAATCGAAGACGCCACCACCACGGAGCGGAGAGGTGCATTTTTGAGCGACGACGGGGTATGATACGAGGCTCGAAGTCTCCAGCAAGACCAAGAGATCCGGAGGGCCACTCCATGGCTCACCGCTTCACCATCGGAGTCGAAGAAGAATTCCAGATCATTGATCCCGCGACGTGCGAATTGCGTTCGCACGTCAGCCAGATCGTTTCCGCGGTTTCGCCGGACATCGCGGAGCAGGTGAAGCACGAGCTGCACCAGTCCATCGTCGAGACCGGCACGCGCATCTGCGAAAACGTCAGCGAGCTGCGCATCGAAATGCACCGCACGCGCGGCGAGCTAGTCGCCGCGGCCGAACGCGCGGGACTTCAGGTGGCCGCTGCCGGCACGCACCCCTTTTCAAGCTGGATCGACCAGGTTATCTCTCCCGGCGAACGCTATCAGCACATCATCGAAGAGATGGGCCAACTGGCGCGATCGCTGCTGATCTTCGGAATGCACGTACACATCGCCATGCCGGACAAGCAGACGACCATCGACATGATGAACGGGGTGCGCTACTTCCTGCCGCACCTCCTCGCGCTTTCGACCAGTTCGCCTTTTTGGATGGGCAGAAATACCGGCCTGAAGTCTTTCCGCACGACGGTGTTTCGCCGGTTCCCGCGGACGGGTGTGCCGGAGCAATTCGAATCCTGGAGCGCATACGAAAATTTCGTAAACCTGCTCGTGAAGCTGAACTGTATCGACAACGGCAAGAAGATCTGGTGGGACGTGCGCCCGCATCCTACGTTCGGCACGCTGGAATTCCGCATGTTTGACGTCTCGACGCGAGTTGAGGAAGCGGTGGCTATGGCGGCGCTTACGCAAGCCATCATTGTGAAGATGCACAGCCTCTACCAGGGCAATGTAAGCTGGCGTCTTTACCG
>JBGQDD010000384.1:0-3686 GCA_041495665.1 Candidatus Acidiferrum sp. | reverse complement strand
GGTTTCGCGAATCTCGTGAATCTGGCAAGGAGCAACGGCTAATGGCATACAGCGACAAAGTAGTCGATCACTACAATAATCCCCGCAACGTCGGCAGCCTCTCGAAGGAAGACCCTAATGTCGGCACGGGTCTCGTCGGAGCGCCGGAGTGCGGCGACGTCATGAAACTGCAGATGAAGATCAATCCCGATACCCAGGTCATTGAAGAAGCCAAGTTCAAGACCTTCGGCTGCGGGTCGGCCATCGCCAGCTCCTCGCTCGCTACCGAGTGGGTCAAGGGCAAGACGGTCGAAGAGGCGCTTTCGATCAAGAACACGGACATCGTGCGCGAGCTTTCGCTCCCGCCGGTGAAAATCCATTGCTCCGTGCTCGCGGAAGACGCCATCAAGGCCGCTATCGGCGATTGGAAGAAAAAGCACGGCGTCGAAGTGCCGGCTTCGGAAAAACCGTCGCACTAACCCTGCGGCCGGCCTAGATTGCTGACGCCCGGGTTGTAGGGTGTGTTCGATCCGTGCAAGTCTTTGGAGTCGTTGAAGATGGCAACAGAAGTCGCAAGTCCGAATGTCGCGAAAATCCACCTGACCGAGCGTGCCGCGAAGAAGATCCGCGAACTGCTCGAGAAGGATGGAGTTTCGCCTGAGCAGGGCGGCCTGCGCGTGGGCGTGCAGGGCGGCGGCTGCTCCGGTCTCTCTTATGCCATGAGGCTGGACACGCAGGCGCGCGACCGCGACAAGATCTTCGAAGAACACGGCGCGCGTATCTTCGTTGACCCGAAAAGTTTTCTGTTTCTGAACGGCACGACGCTCGAGTACGAAGAGACGCTGATGCGCCAAGGATTCGTTTTCCAGAATCCCAACGCGGCGCGGAACTGCGGCTGCGGCAGCTCTTTTACGGCTTAAGTAGCCCAGACTTCAGTCTGTGCTCTTCGCCTCTGACTCGGTTTTAGCGGGGGTAGCACACAGGCGAGCCTGACAAGTGGTTGGCAGCCGCACTCGCCAGCCACTTTTTTTGTGCCTCTTGGGGGTTTATCAAAGAAGATTCTATGAGCACCGTCCCGACATCTACGAATCCGCCCCTCGTTTGCTGGAACTGCCACGAGCGCACCCTCGGCACGCACTTCTGCTCGGGCTGCGGCAAGCTCCTGCAACTGCCTCAGGCAGTGGACTATTTTGCCCTCTTTGAAATGCCGCGGCGGCTCTGGATCGAAATGAGCGGGCTGGAGCAGAAATTCTTGCAGCTCACCTGGAAGCTGCATCCCGACAATTTTGTGAATGCCACTGAGACGGAGCGCGAGCTATCGTTGAAGCGCAGCTCCGAATTGAACGACGCTTATCGCACGCTGCGCGATCCTGTGGGCCGCATCGAGTATCTTCTGGCCATCGAAGGCGCGCGCAAGGAAGGCGAACACAGGCAGCAGGCGCCGCCGGAGTTGCTGGAGGAAGTATTTGAGCTGAATGAGTCGCTCGATGAACTTCGCGAGGCAAAATCTTCGGGAAGCGATCTCGGCGCATTGAAGTCGCGCCTCGAATCCGCCGAGAAGAGTTTTCAGGTAAAACTCGGCGAAGTTGACGAGCAGCTTCAAGCCGCCGCGCGCGAATGGGATGCAGCTCTGCAAGATGACGCCACGCCGCGAAAAAAAATCATGGCGCAACTGAACGAACTGCTGAATCGCCGCTCCTACATTAGGAATTTGGTCACTAACGTTCAAAAGGAGCTTCTGTAGCGCGGGGCTTTAGCCCCGCGGGTTTTCATCATGGGCAGAATCGTAGGAATCGATCTCGGCACCACCAACAGCCTCGTCGCGTACGTCGATCCACAGACGAACCAGCCGAAGTGTATCCCTGGCCCATACGGCGAGACGCTTTGCCCCTCCGTAGTCAGCCTTGATCCCGACGGAAGCATCATCGTCGGCGAAGCTGCCCTCCGCCGCTTGCTCACGCAACCCGAACGCACCATCTATTCCGTGAAGCGGCTCATGGGCCGGGGCCCTGCCGATGTCCAAAGCGAACTCAAGCTCTTCCCCTTTCGCATCGATCCATCTAGTAAGAATGTCATCCGCATCATGCTCGGCGGCAAAATGTTCACGCCGCCGGAGATTTCCGCCTTCATCCTCCGCGAACTGAAAAACTGGGCCGAATCCCATTTCGGCGAACCCGTCGATCGCGCCGTCATCACTGTGCCGGCCTATTTTAATGACGCCCAGCGCCAGGCCACCAAGGACGCCGGGAGAATCGCTGGTCTCGAAGTCCTCCGTCTCGTCAACGAGCCCACTGCGGCGGCACTCGCCTATGGCCTGCACGAGAAGCAGCGCGGCAAAGTTGCCGTTTACGATCTCGGCGGTGGCACCTTCGACATTTCCGTCCTCAAGCTGATTTCCACGACCGACGGCGATATCTTCCAGGTTCTTTCCACCAACGGCGACACCCACTTGGGCGGCGATGACATCGACAATCTGATACAAGCTTTTGTCCACGAACAAATTCTTCAGCACGACAAAATTGATTTTTCACCGCATGGCGAACTCGCCCAGGAACTGCGCAAGGCGCTCATCGACCTGAAACATCAGCTTTCTGAATCAGAAGCGGCCACTCTCCGTTTCACTTTGCCAAACGGCAAAGTTTTCATTCACGAATTCACGCGCGGTGCACTTGATGCCCTTATTCGCTCCGTGGTTGACCGCACCATTCCGCCCGTGAAGCAAGCGCTAGCGGACGCGCAACTCAAGCCCGCCGAAATGGACGAAGTCGTGCTCGTCGGCGGCACTACGCGCACGCCGCTGATCCGCCGTACCGTGCAGGAGTTTTTCGATCGCAAACCGCACATCGAGCTGAATCCCGATGAAGTCGTGGCGCTGGGCGCCGCCGTGCAGGCCAACATCCTCGACCACGGCGTTAAGAACATGCTGTTGCTCGACGTCACGCCGCTTTCCCTCGGCATCGAAACCTACGGTGGCGCGGTCGCCAAAATCATTCCGCGCAACTCCACGATACCCGCGAGCGCCCAGGAGCTTTACACCACCGGCGTCGACAATCAGACCGGCATCGATATCCACGTCCTCCAAGGCGAACGCGAACTGGCGAAAGACTGCCGCTCGCTTGCGCGTTTCACTCTGCGCGTTCCACCGGCTCCCGCCGGATTGCCGCGCATCGAAGTGAAATTCCTGATCGACGCCAACGGCATCCTGCAAGTTGGCGCTAAGGATCTTCGCACCGGCGAGCAGCATTTCATCGCAGTCCAGCCGAGCTACGGCATCAACGATTCCGAAATCGAGCGCATGCTCGAGGAATCCATCGAATACGCCGAGCAGGATTTTGCCGAGCGCCAGCTCATCGAAGCGCGCACGGAATCCGAATCGATCTTGACCGCGACCGCCAAAGCGCTGGCAAATCCGCAAGCCGCGGGCTTACCGGCCGAGGAGCGCGCTCAAATTGACGCGAGCGTCGCGGCATTGCGGGAATCCGTAGCTGGCAGCGACTACAAGTTAATTCGCAAGCGCATCGACGACCTGAATCACGCCACCGAGCACCTCGCGGAATTGCTAATGAATTCGGCTGTTTCATCAGCGCTGGAAGGCCGCAAGCTGGCCGAAGTCTGAAGGGTCACAGTGGGACAGGCTTCAGCCTGTCCCAACTGTCGCCAATCGCGGCGTGATCCCTCGCAGGCGGCCCGAGCATCAAGAATTGTAG
>JBGQDD010000383.1:0-3689 GCA_041495665.1 Candidatus Acidiferrum sp. | reverse complement strand
TTCGTGTCCGAAGAGCTCGCTTTCGAGGAGGGACTCGGTAAGAGCTCCGCAGTGGATGACCACAAAGGGCATGTGCCTTCGAGGGCTGGCGGCATGGATGGCGCGGGCGACGACATCTTTTCCGCTGCCGCTCTCACCGGTGATGAGAACGGTGGTGTCGGTGGGGGCCACCATCTCGATGGACTCGCCGACGCGCAGTATCGCGGGGCTGCGCCCAACGATTTCCGTTCGCGGAGAGATTTCCTGCAAATGTTCGCGGAGTTGCACGACTTCGACCTGGGCGCGGCGGTGTTCAATCGCGTTGTGGATGGTGTGGACCAGTTCATCGGGATCGAAAGGCTTGGTGATGTAATCGTAGGCGCCTTGCTTGAGCGCCTGGACAGCGGTTTCCACCGAAGAGTAGCCGGTCATGATGATGACGATCAAATCCGGATCAATCTCGTGGAGTTGATGCTGGAGTTCGATGCCGTCCATGCCGGGCATTTTGATGTCAATGAGAGCGACATCCCAAGCGCCAGCGCGGAAGGAGCTGAGTGCTTCGCGAGCGCTGTCCACGGCGAGGACGGAGTAGCCTTCGGTGGTAAACCACTTGGCGAGGGAATCGCGGACGACCAGCTCATCGTCCACGATCAAGATTCTTCCAGCACGTTCCGCAGTTGCAGTTTCCACGATGCTCACCTCTTTTCCTGACCGGCAAGAACGATGTCGACGGGCGCCGGCGCATCCAGCGAGAAAGACACGACGAACTCGCTTCCCTTGCCAGGAGCGGAGTTCACGGAAATCTCTCCACCGTGCTGTTCGAGGATGCTGCCGGCCACAGCCAGGCCGAGACCGGTGCTCAGTTGATTGTCCTTGGTTGTAAAGAAAGGATCGAAGATGTGCGGAAGAGCTTCCGGCGAAATGCCGATGCCAGTGTCGCGGACACGGAGGGTAACGGTATGCCGGCAGTCGTCCAGGGCCGTCGAGACTTCGAGGAGGCCCCCATTGGGCATGGCTTCGCCAGCGTTCACCAACAGCGCCAGAATGACCTGGCGGATCTGGCCTGCATCGCATCGGACGGACTGCAGGTCCTCCTGCAAATTCTCGTTTAGGGTGATGCCCTGCAATTCCAATTGATGATGCACTAAGGCCAAACCGTCCCTTACCAGGGTATTCAAGTCATTCAATTCGCGCTGACTCGGCGCCTGGCGCGCAAAGGTGAGTAGATTGCGCATCAAATCACCACAGCGGCGGCTCTCCCGTTCGATGGTGCGTAGATTCTCGATAATCTCAGCGCGGACGGCTGGATCGCATGCAATCTTGTTCAATTGCTTGAGACTGAGTCCGGCGTAAGTGAGAATTCCCGCAAGTGGATTATTCACCTCGTGAGCGACGGTCGCCGCGAGTTTCCCAAGCGAGGCCATTTTCTCGCGCGTGATCATGGTCCGCTGGGCCCCTTCCAGTTCACGGGACTTTTGTTCCACGCGAGCCTCCAGGGTGTGTCCCCAGTCCTTGATTTCCTGCTGGGCGCGTGCAAGCGACTCGGCCATGGCATTGAAGGAAGCAGCCAGTTCGCCGAGTTCATCAGCGGAATGCACGGCCAGCCGGTGACTAAGATTTCCTTGTGCCAAGAGCTGGGTTCCTTTGATCAAGCCGCGCACGGGTTTACCGACAACCCACCAAGCAAACGCAATGCAGGCCAATGCGATGACCACCACGGTAATCAAAGTGGTACGCATGATGCGCTTTTGCTGAGCGGCCAACTGGGCGTCCACGCCAGCAAGCGAAAGACTGGTGTCAATGACGCCCAAAACGCGTTGACCGGCTGGGTGCGCATGACAATTGGCGTTGGAACAGGCGGGCTCGTTCTCAATGACGCGGATTACGGCGACTTTGCGCTCTCCGCTGGCGTCGGTGAGAATTCGAGCGTGATCGGAGCGCTGCAACTGCGCGGGTATTTGTCCATCAGCGTGGCAACTGAAGCAGGCCTCCGCATCTTTGTTCACGGCAGTGGCGATTTCGTGGGGATCGGTGGAGAAGCGAACCGTGCCGGTGCCCGAGAAGACACGCACGCGGTGAGTGCCGGGCTGCCCCCCGATGGTAGTCAAAACTTCGTTGAGGGCTTCGCGGTCGTTGCGCAGCATTAAATACCGCGTAGAGCGCTGGATAAGCTCACCGAAACGGTTGGCATCCTGTATGGCGATTCGTTCGGACTCCAGACGCTGATAGTGGAGGCTTACGGAGGCGTAGAGGAGGATGACCGCAGCGGTGGTAACTCCCAAGCAGAGCGCGAGCTTGGGAGCCAGGCCGAACCGAAACCGCTTGCCCGACCGCATCACTCCTCCTTTCGCGACTTCAACCAGCGGGCGTTGGGGAAGCAACGCTGACAGTGGAGAGCGCGGAGGTGGTCGTCGATCTTGCCGGTGTCACCGTATCGAAGATAGGCAGATACTGAACGGCGAAACGGAAAATGGCGAAGCCCAGAGCCACGATGAAAAATGTGATAGCTATTTCCGTCCACTTCGGGAAGTAGGAAACCCCCGAGCCAGCCTCCATGCCGGTGACACTGACGTTCAGCCGGTTGGCGACGAAGCCGAATAGGACCATCACCGCGCAGCCATAGAGCGCCGAAGCCCGGGAATAAACGCTGCGGCGAAAGAGCAAGAACATCGGCGCAGCAAACAAGACAAACTCCAAAAGGAACAGGTAGGTTTCCGGTCTGCGCTGTAATAACAGAGAGAGTGCGCCGCGGTGCAGCAGATCGAGAAAACGCATGGTCAGGTAGACCGATAGCAAGACGGCGAGCAGCCGCCCCATATTGCTCAGCAAGGAAAGTTCCAGTTGCTTGCCGAAAGCGCGGCTGCTGTGCCAGGACTCAAAAATGGTCATGGCCAAGCCGGCGCAGAGAGCCGAGACGAAAAAAAAGACGGGAAGCAGAGAGGTGTACCAGAGCGGGTACAGCTTGTGAGGAACAATCAGATATAAGCTGCCGAGCGAAGATTGGTGCAAAGTGGAAAGAATCACGCCGAGGATAACCAGCGGGATGAGAACAATACGCATCCATGCCAATGCTCTGTTCCAGTGAAGGCGCTCGAGGATCACGGGAGAAAATTCCAGAGCCAAGACTGTGGTATAGAGCGTGACGCACCAACCTACCTCGAACATCACGGAATGAGGGTTCCACATGACTAGTGGATGCCAGATACGGTAAGGAAGCCCGAGGTCGAACATCAGCGCGAGGATCACGAGCAGATATCCCAAGAAGGCGGTGAGGATAGCCGGGCGGAGAATGGGCTTAAATCGTTCAATATTGAAGATGTGCACGGTCGCGGCCAGGGTGAAGCCACCGGCTGCCAAGCCTACGCCGCAGAGGACGTCAAAGCCGATCCACAAACCCCAGGGGAATTGATCGCTCAAGCTGGTGGCCCCACCGAGCCCTTTGGTTACGCGCACAAAAGCGGCGTACAACCCGGCGGCCATTACGAAGTAAAAAACGATTTGCCAAAAAGTGGGACGCGCCCGGCCCCGCGTTAGACTCATGGCTTATTCTCCCGTTCGAGGCGCTCGGCGGCTTGGACTTCTTCGCGGCGATGGCTGAGCCACCAAACGCCACCCAAAAGGACGCCGCAGACGGTGACAATATTCGGAATCTCCGAAAGTGCCCGCCAGGTGAGCAGCGGAAGCGGAGTGTGGGGCAGTCCGGCGCGAAC
>JBGQDD010000382.1:0-3690 GCA_041495665.1 Candidatus Acidiferrum sp. | reverse complement strand
CAACCCGGTTTGCGCTACAAGCCGCCCTACGGCGCGCTGGACCTGATTTCCCTCGGGATGGCTTTCATTTTTGGGACTGCCGGAGCACCGCACGTGCTGGTGCGGTTTTATACCGTTCCTGATGCACAAACAGCACGCAAAAGTGTGGTCTGGGCGATGATGCTGATCGGCAGTTTCTTCATCATGACCTCGGTGCTCGGGCTCGGAGCAGCCGCGATTGTCGGGCCGGATTTCATCGTGACGCACGGCGGAACGAATATGAGCGGTCCGCTGCTGGCGCAAGCGCTTGCGGGAGATATTTTCCTGGCGTTCGTCTCTGCGGTTGCCTTCGCCACCATTCTCGCGGTTGTGGCTGGACTGACGATCAGCGCCTCAACATCCTTCGCTCACGATTTCTGGACGAATGTGATCCACCGCGGAGCGGAGCGGAAATCGGGCGAGACCGTCCTGGTGGCGCGGATCACCGCGCTCGCCGTCGGCGCCTTCTCGATACTGATCGCGATCCTCCTGGGGCCAGCAGCCAATGTAGGAATTCTGGCCACGCTGGGAATGTCGGTAGCCGCCTCGGCAAGTTTTCCCGTCATCCTGCTCTCGGTTTTCTGGCGCCGTTTTAATACCGTGGGAGCGGTCGCCGGATTGTCGATTGGCTTGCTGGCCGCCATCGGTCTCATCCTCGCGGGTCCCAATTTTATGGGAATCGATCCGCCGAATACCACCGCGACGGCACGCCACCTGATTCAGGCCAGCGCCTGGTTTCCTCTGGAAAATCCCGGCATCCTCAGCGTACCGCTGGGCTTCCTGGCGGCAATCTTGGGCTCATTGATCGGCAACGAGCCAAGCGCCGAAGCCAAGTTCAACGAGTTGACGGTGCGCGCCAACACCGGTTTGGGATCGGAAAAGGCAGCGACCCACTGAAGCTATCGATTGACTCTCGGCAGTCGCGGTCGCCTTAGCGGTATTTCGGCGGATTGGCAGACTGATCCATTCCCATGCACTTTTGTCCGCCTGGAGAAACGTTCACGCTGATCAGGCGTGGTCCCGGCGATGCGAACGCTTCTCTAAGCGCAGGCTCGAGATCTTCCGGCCGGTCAACTTCCTTTGCAGCCATGCCGTAACCCTGAGCGAGCTTCACCATGTCGATGCCGGGCAAGTCCATGCCGGGAACATTTCGTCCGACATTTGTGAAATCGCAGAACCCTTTCAAAGCGGAGTAGTCGGCATTCCGCAGCACCACAAAAATCACCTCCGCGTTGTATTGAACGGCGCTCCAAAGCGTTTGGATCGAGTATTGGATGGAGCCGTCGCCGACGGGGCAAACCACTCTCCTCTTCGGATGCGCGAGTTGCAGGCCAACAGCGGCAGGCAGGCCGAAGCCCAGAATTCCTGTGCGCACCGAGTAGAACGAGCCCTGCTGGTCCAGGCGAAGATAGCGGTCGAGATCCCCTTTCGACGACGGACACTCTTCGCAGATGACCGCATCGCGCGGCATGATGCGGTTCAACACGCTGAAAAGAAAGCCGGGCGTGATCGGATATTCCGGTTTGGGTTCGGGCGGCGTAGCTTGTGGTGAAACTGAGTCGCGTGCTCTTACTTTGGCATGGCTGCGAATGTATTTCATCGCGGAGGCGAGGTTGCCAACGATGCTGGTGCCGGCGAGCGCGGCGGAAGCGTCGAGCGGCGAATTGGTGATCTGGAAAAGTTTGGTTCCCGGCTGAATCGGATTTCCGGGCACGTAGGCGTAATAAAGAAAAACGGGCGCACCCAGAACCACAACCGTGTCATAAGCGGCCAATTGATCGGCAAGAGGTTGTTGCGCGGGGAAGAGGTTTCCACGGAAGAGCGGATGCGTTCGCGGGAACGCCACTCTCGGCGCGATCGGTTCTTGATAAACATCGACGTTGAGATGTTCCGCGAGCGCGACGACTTCTTGCCATCCGTGGTCCTCTTCAATCTGCGAGCCGGCGACGATCGCAGGATTGCGGCTGGAATCGAGCGCGCGAACCACGGCATCGAGCGCAACCGGATCCGCCAAAACAGTCTGGTGCACGTCGCGCGCATCCACGGACCGGCATTCGTGCATCCAGTCGTCCATCGGAATGGAAATGAATACCGGCCCCATGGGCGGCTGCATCGCGAGGTGATACCCGCGCACGATGGCCGCCGGCACGTCCTCGGCCCGGAGCGGTTCGCAGGCCCATTTTACGTAGGGCTTGACGACATCCACCGCGCGGCTCACAAGAAATGGCTCCGCCAATACTTGGCGGCGATCCTGCTGCCCCGTGGACACGACCAGCGGCACGTGGCTGTAGGCGGCATCGATGCTGGCAGAGAGCCCATTGCCCGCGCTGGCGATCGAATGCAAATTAACGAATGCCGCCTTTCCGCGCGCCATGGCGTATCCCAGCGCCATGCCTGCCGCAGATCGCTCGTGCAATCCGAGGACATATCTAAAATCCGCAGGCATGTCGCGCAGAAAAGGCAATTCCGTCGAGCCGGGATTGCCGAAAATCACCGTCATTCCCAGTTTGCGCAAGACTTCGTAAGTAATTTCTCTAACCGTGCTCAACGCCACGCTCCCGGATTTGATGGATTTCAAATTTTGAGACGCGGCAGTTATACCATTTTGAGTGCAGGCGCGTGGTTGAATTCTCATTCCAGGCGGTGATATCGTTCCCGCTTCTCTGCAACAACGAGCGTTTCGCGATTATCGGAAGGAAAGTTTGCGGTCCCGATTGAGGGATCACGGTGAACCAGCATGGCTGTAAAAATATGCATTGTGGGCTGCGGCGCGATCGGCAGCGTTTTCGCGGCGCACCTCGCGCGCCTGAGTGACGTCGAGGTCCATGCCTACGACGTCTCTGAGGAGCACGTGCGCGCGATAAACGAACGCGGTTTGCGAATCAGTGGCGCCGTGGAAATCACCGCGAAGCTCCATGCCACGACTCAGCCAAAGGAAATTCCACTTTGCGATTTTGGCATTTTCGCGACCAAGGGCATCCATACGCGCGCAGCGATCGAGCGGACGGCGCAGATTTTCGGCGCAACCGGGGCGGTGTGTTCCGTGCAGAACGGGATCGGCAATGAAGAAATCATCGCCGAGCACGTGAAGCACGTGATCCGTGGGGCCACGACCATGGCGGCGCACTTGGTGGGGCCGGGTCACGCCGGGTTTGAATTCTACAGCGACCTGTGGATCGGGCCGTTCGAGCCATCCGGCAAACCTTACTCGCTGGTTGAGCAACTCGCGGAGATTCTGAATCGCGCCGGACTGCGCGTGAAGCCCCTTCAGGATGCGCGGGGCGCGCAATGGACTAAACTGGTTTTCAATTCCGCGGTCAATCCCGTCGGTGCGCTCACGCTGCTGCATCATGGCGCGGCGACGCGGCTGACTGCTACGAGCGCGCTATACGAAGCAGTGTTGCTGGAGGGCGAAGCGGTGGCGCGAGCGCTGGGCATCACTCTACATGGCGATCCGCGGCAAATGATCGTGGAAGGCGCGAATGCGCGCGAGAAGAGAAACGCGAGCATGTTGATGGACGTACTGGCGAAGCGGCAAACGGAAATCGACTTCATGAACGGAGCCATCGCGGATTTGGGAGAAAAACTCGGCGTGCCGGTTCCCTTGAATCGCGCGATCTGGCGGCTTGTCAAGGGTCTGGAACACTCGTGGAGCAATCCGTCGTGAACTTT
>JBGQDD010000381.1:0-3696 GCA_041495665.1 Candidatus Acidiferrum sp. | reverse complement strand
GCGGCGCAACTGCCCCTGCTGCCGTCCGGATTCACGCGGCCGATGCCGCTATTCGGCCACGTGGCGGGATCGAATTTGCCGTCACCGAGATATTTCACTTCGCTGCCGTGGCATTGACGGCAGCCGTTCGCGGCGGCGGGACCTCCTTCGACGATTTCGCCGAGCATGTTGTCCAACGAGCCGATGAATTTTGCAGCGGCTGCATGATGGCTCTTTTCGAATTGCGCGAATTCCGCCGCATGGCAGCGCGCGCAATAGTTCGGGGTGACGATGACAGCGATGCGCTGGCCGTAATGATCGAACGCCGCGGGATCTTTGGCCGCGGCTTGATGACATGAATAGCAATCGACGCCTTTCTTGGCGTGAGCGCTTGATTTCCATTGCTCAACGATGCCGGGTGTGGTGCTGGAATGACAATCCAGACACTGCTGGCCGTTCGTGGAGACCGCAGGGGCCTGCGCGTAAGCGAGTGTCGTGAAGTTGCAAACAAACAAGAGAGTAACGAAGATGCGGGATCCCATGACGGGACCTCCTTAGGAAGGGGGATTTCTGTCCGTGGAGTGCCGGGCCACTTCGGCGGATTCTAGTTCTTCAGCGAAACATTGTAAACTTCCGGTTTGATACCAGGCCAAGCGCTGGAGAAAGTTCAGAAGCCCGGAGCGCCGGAAGTGGCGGGGCGCATTTCCGGGGCGTTGACGCCGAAGCGGAGGCGCGCGAAGTAGGTTTGGCCGAGGGACATGCAACCGGTGTACAGGTAGCCCCAGACGAAGAGCAGCAGGAATGGGATGGTGGCGTAATTTTCGTTCGAGATCGCGTAAACGATGGTGAGCGAGAAATACAAGCCGAGCAGGACTTCCGCGTAGGGCATCCAACCGGCTTTGTTCTTGTAGGATTGTTTCGCGAAGGTGCCCTGCTTCCCTTCGATATTGAATTTTGGCGTGCGGGCAAACTCACTTTCCTTGCCGAGCAGCGCTTCGATCACCGCCTGCGCGTTACGAACGGAAATCCCTATGCCCGTGGCCATGACGAAGGGCAAATAGAGAAACGTGCGACGCCAGGTCTTGGGGCGAAGCTCTCTTTGCGCGACGAGATAGAAGCTGGAGATGGAACACGTGGAAGCGAGGAAGAGCGGCAGGTCGATCACCAGCATCTGGAACCAGCCCTGATAGAAGCGCACGATCATGGCGGGCAGCAACATGGTGGAGAGCAGGATCATCAGCGGGTAGCTGATGTTGCCGGTAAGGTGGAAGAAGGCCTCGGCTTTGACGTGCCAGGGTGCGTCCGATTTCAAAACTTTGGGAAGGATTTTCTTCGCGGTCTGCATGAGACCTTTGGCCCAGCGCGCCTGCTGGGCTTTAAAGCCGTTCATGTCCACGGGAAGCTCGGAAGCGCACTCGATTTGCGGGAGGTAGAGAAATTTCCAGCCTTTGAGCTGCGAGCGATACGAGAGATCGGTGTCTTCGGTGAGGGTGTCGTGCTCCCAGCCGCCGGCATCGTCGATAGCTTTGCGGCGCCACACGCCGGCCGTGCCGTTGAAATTGAAGAACGTGCCGCGGCGCGAGCGCGCGCCGTGCTCGACGACGAAGTGGCCGTCAAGAAGAATCGTTTCCACGTTGGTCAGCAGCGAATAGTTGCTGTTGAGGTAGGTCCAGCGTGTTTGCGCCATGCCAATTTTGCCGCCGCCATCGGGATTCATAAAATAGGGAATCGTGCGGCGAAGAAAATCGGGTTCGGGGAGGAAGTCGGCGTCGAAGATGGCGATGAATTCGCCCTTGGAGGTTTTCAGGCCGTTTTCCAGGGCGCCGGCTTTGTAGCCTTCGCGGTTGTTGCGGTGAATGTAAACGATAGGCATGCCCTGCGCGGCGTGGCGCTCGACGCAGGAGCGAGCGACTTCGCAGGTTTCGTCGGTGGAGTCGTCCAGCACCTGCACGTCGAGCAGTTCGGGCGGATAGTCAAAACGCGAGACGGCTTCGACCAGACGTTCGATGACGTAGCGCTCGTTGAAGATGGGAAGTTGAATGGTCACGCGAGGCCAGTTGCTGACCGGCGGCGGAGCCGGGGGAATATTTTTCGAATACGCGAAATAGTCGTAGACCAACCAATAGCGATGGAGGCCATAAACCGCGAGGACCAGAAGGACGATGAAGTAGGGAATCATCATCGCGAGGTCGAAGGCATTGGCGTGGTAGACGCCCGAAAAGGTTTTATCGGTGATCTTGTGCCAATAGTGGCTGATGGGGCTCTGCGCTGCGAGAGATACCGTAAGTAGAAGTGTAGTGTTCACGTCGCTGAGCTAATCCAAAGTCCGCGCGTGGCAACTCGCGCCGTCATCGGGAGACAACGATTATAAGGCGGCGTTGCTGCCAGTCAATGCTTCTGAAGCAGCCGGAGCTGGCAGCAAGCCGTTAAGGTATGAGCACGATTTTTCCGGCGGCGCCGGGCTCGAGGATTTCTTTGTGGGCGCGCGCGGCTTCGGCGAGGGGCAACTCCTTGCCGACCACCGGGCGCAGCGTGCCGTTTTCGAGGCCGGCAATGAGGCCGGCGTGGATTTCGTTTTCTTCCGCCGGCGTAGCGCCCCAGAGCGTGAAGGCGCGGATGGAGGCGCGACGGCCCATCAGTTCGCGGGCGTTGATGGTGACTTCACCGCGGTTGCCAATCACGATCACGCGGCCGCGGCTGGCCAGAAGTTTTGTATCGTGGGCCAGGTTCACGTTGGCGAGCATTTCAAGAATGATGTCCACGCCGCGGCCGCCGGTGGCCTTCAAGATTTCTTCCAGGTAGCCCGCCTTGCTGTGATCGAACACCTGATGCGCGCCTTCCCGCTTTGCGAGGTCGAGGCCTTTTTGCGTTCCGGCCGTGCCGAAGACGGTGAGGCCCATGGCGCGCGCCATTTGCACCGCCGCGCTGCCGACTCCGCCGCTCGCGCCGTGTACCAGGACGGTTTCGGAGGCACGCGCTTCCGCGGAGTGATGGAGCGCATGATACGCGGTCCCGTAGGGAACCCACACGCCTGCGCCCTGGCCAAAACTGATTTTTTCGGGCAGGGGATGCACTTGCTCTTCCAGCGCGAGAGCGTATTCCGCGTAAGCGCCCGTAACGGTCTTCGCCGTGTACACGCGGTCGCCCGGCTTCACTTTCTTAACACCATCGCCGGCGGCTTCGATGACTCCGGCGGCGTCCGAACCTGGCGTATAGGGAAGCTGCGGCTTCACGGGGTAGGTGCCCGCGCGCATGTAGGTGTCGTAGGGATTCACACCCGCGGCGCGGATACGGACAAGAACTTGCCCGGCGGCGGGTTTTGGCGTGGGGACTGCCTCGAGCTTGAGAACTTCGGGACCGCCGAATTCATGAACGAGAATGGCTTTCATTGTTTTTCTCCAGCGAAAAAATTAGCGAACAAAAAAAACGGCGTCAAGCCGCCACAGCCCTTGAAGACTAGAAATGGTCATCGGCGACCACCGTGGCCACTCCTTTGTCGATGAGCCCGGCGGACTGCGCCCAGGCGGTGGTCTGCCAATTGTCCTTGCCTTTTTTCAGGGGAATCCAGGGAGGCAGCGTTTGGTTCAGATAGTTAGCCAGCGCATAGATGTAAGGCTCATACATTTTGCGAAACCCAATGAGTTTGCGGTCGGCTTCTTCTCCGTCATGGAGTTTCATGCCGTGCTGGGCGAGGATGTCGCGGATTTGGCGCAAGTC
>JBGQDD010000380.1:0-3699 GCA_041495665.1 Candidatus Acidiferrum sp. | reverse complement strand
TCCATGAAAGTCATCCACATTGCCAGGCTGCCAATCTTGACCGTTTTCGCTGGACTGTGCAGCGTTGTCGTTCCGGGCGCGATGCGCGCTCAGTCACCTGCGGGCCCGATGACAGCTGCGCCGCCTCAGCCGGTTCCTGCGTCTGCAGCCAAGCTGCACGTTCAGGCACCCGAGCCGCCGCCACGCACAACCATCCTGGGCGCCTGGAAGCTCAATCGCGATGAAAGCGATGACCCGCGCAAGCGGAGGCAAGATTCCGGGAATTCGAACGGCGGCGGCCGAGGTGGCGGGCGAGGAATGGGCGGCGGATATCCTGGCGGGGGTCATCGAGGCTATGGCGGGCGCGGCGGAGAGAGCGATGAAGAACGGCAGAAAATGCGCGAACTCTTCACGCCGGCGAATGCGATAACGCTTTCGATGACGGGCGCGGAAGTCGACCTGGTGGATGATCGAGACCGGAAGCGCGCGTTCATGACCGACGGAAGGAAATTGCAAAAATCCAAAGATGTCAACTATCAAGAGATTGCCGCCAAGTTTGAAGGCAACCGCCTGGCCACCGACGAAAAAAATCCCCGCGGCGGCAAGATGAGCCGCACGTTTGAGCTCTCTGAAGACGGCCGGCAACTCTACGAAACGCTGCACATGACCAGCGGCCGCAGCAACACACCACTCGTCATCCGCTTCGTTTACGACATCCCGGCGCAGACCCAGCAGTAAGATGTGAGAGTCACCAAACCCGAGCTCTGGAGATTTATTCCAATGGCGGTTCGCGCTGGATCAAAACGACTCGCTTGACTTGATTGCGACTGAGGTGCTGAACGGTTCCGCCGATGCGTATCAGGACTTCGGTGGCCGACATGGATTGCACATCTCCGCTCAAGACTGAACCGTCTCGAAGTTCGAGAGTGTCGTGGGCGGATGTCCCAAGTTCGTAGCTTACGCTGCCTCCGGAAACATCGTCGGGAGTGATCTCCAGTGGAAAAGTGCCGGAATTGAAGCCCTCCTTGCTGAATGCGAGCGCATGTTTCCCAGGTGAAGCTTGAACGATCTTTGGCGTAGTTCCCACCGCAGCGCCGTCAATTTTCAACTCCGCTCCCTGAGGTACGGAGTTAACGGCAATCGAAATCGTCTTGGGAGGGAGAAATGCTTGTAGTTCAGTCGGAAGCGACCGCGGAACAAGTTCCATTGAAGCGATGGTTCCAGAGGCGCCTATAGCCGTCTGGAATTTAACCACTCGACCTGGAGCTAGGTCACTGATGGCAATCCACGCCTCTCCGATCCGAACTTTGGCTTTGTCAAAAACATAAAGCGTGAATTCCCCTCTAGGGATTTTCTTGTTCCAAAGATTCTCAGCACTGACGTCTACCGTGTAATCGTGTTGCTTGCCGGAGGAGCCAATCTCCTTGAACTTGCCAAAGCTAAAACGCAGAACTGGTTGGCCTGACGCAGGCCAGACTATTACCTGTGGCGGAGGTTCCTTCGCATTTGTCGCGGCGAAAAGAACAAGACCAATAACAAGTCCAAAACACCAGGTTGCCAGTTTGTGTGGACGCATGGATTCACCTTGACGATAGTATAAACGGATAGTCTTGAGTGCCAGCGGCCGATAAGTTGGATTGCCGGAAACTGGCCTGCGAGCATCCTGGCGGGTCGCGTTGACGGAAGGCGCTACGGATGCTATAAAATATTGTTTCGAGTCGGCAGCTTGAAGCCCACCGTAGTCCTCGTTATGTGCGACCGGCAAGAGGTCGAGGCCCTGGGTAGGGGCGCGGGGTGGCTGCCAACCGGTTGGCCAATTTGCGGCCACACGTGACGGGGTTAGGCGACACAATTCGATGCAAGAGATTGTTCACCAACTAGGCGAACTGTTCCTTCAGGCTGTGCCTACAGTCCTGATCATCCTGCTTTTTTACTTCATTTTACGGGCACTTTTCTTCAAGCCGCTGCTGGCGGTGATGGCGGAACGCGACTCGCGCACGATTGGGGCGCAAAAAGCCGCCGAAGCCGCCCAGGCCGCCGCTGCCGAAAAAGTGAAACAGTATCAGGATGCCCTGAAACAGGCTCGGGGGCAGGTTTACGCGGAGCAGGAAGCCGCGCGTAAGAAGCTTCTGGACGAGCGCGCCGCGCAAATCAAGGAGGCGCGCACCAAAGCCTCCGGCGAAGTCAGCGCGGGCAAAGAACGCGTTGCGGGTGAACTCGCCGCGGCGAGCCGCGACGTCAAGGCCACGGTCGCGCAGCTTTCCGCCGAAATTGCTCGTCGCATTCTGCAAACCCCGCGTCCGGGCGCTCCCGTGAGAGAGGCTCGATGATTCGAAATCGTCGCGTTTCTTTTGCCGCGAGCGCCCTATTTGTATTGCTCATCGCGGTGGTTAGCGCGCATGCCGCGGAAGAAGGCGGGAACGCAGCCGCGGAACGCACGACGGAAGTTTTCAAGTGGATCAACTTCGCCATCGTCGCCGGATTCATTCTCTGGTTGTGTTTGAAGAAGGCTCCGGCATTTTTTAGCGGACGCGCCTCGGCGATCAGCTCGGCGATCACGACTGCTACGGCTGCGAAGGCCGCTGCCGACGCACAGCTTCGTGAAGCGGAAACAAAGCTGGCGAATCTCCAGAAGGAAATTGCGGAACTCCGCGCTTTTGCGTCGCGCGAATCCGCGGCGGAAGTGGAACGGCTCCGTGCCGCCACGCAAAATGATGCGCAGAAAATCGCCGCTGCCGCGAAGGCTGAAATCGAAGCCGCGGAGCGCACGGCGCGCCTGGAATTGAAAGCCCTCGCCGCGAACCTTGCGGTGGATGGCGCGGAATCGCTGCTGGCCAAGCAGCTCAATCCGCAGGCCCAGGAATCGCTCATCAGCAATTTCGTGAAAAGCCTGGAAGGGAGGCCCAATTGAAGTCCGCGAGCCTCCAATATGCAAACGCGCTGGCGGACATCGCCCTCGCGCAAGGCGCGGCCGAGCCGGCTGCGAAACAGCTCAGCGATTTTTGCGCGGCCTACGCGCAGTCCGCGGAGCTGCGCACGTTTCTTGGCAGCCCCGCCGTAAATACCGAGGCGAAGCATGCGGTGATTGAGAAGCTCATCGCGCGATTGGGCGCGAGCAAGATCCTTCGCAACTTTCTATTCGTGATTGCCGACCGCCATCGCACGCAGCTTTTGCCGGAAATCCTCGCGAGCTTTCAACAAGTCCTCCGGCAGCGGCAGGGTGTGGCCGAAGCGGAGATTTCTTCCGCCGTGGAATTGAGCGCCGGGCAAAAGAAAGAGTTGGCGGCAACACTCGCGCGCCTCACCGGCAAGAAGATCGAAACAAAATATTCGCTCGACCCGGCGCTGATTGGCGGCGCGGTGGTGCGCATCGGGGACACGATTTACGATGGTTCGTTGCGCAATCGCTTGAACGAAATGCGCACGCGCCTGGCGGCCGAGTAGGCAGCGATTGGTAACCTGCCCCGAGCGGCTCGGGGCAGCTAGACCACACAGACCGAGACGGGAGCAACGGAGCAGGCATGGCAAATATCAAGGCAGACGAGATCAGTAAGATTCTGCGCGAGCAGATCGAGAACTACGAGCAGACCGTTTCGGTCGACGAAGTCGGCGCGATCATCAGCGTCGGCGACGGAATTGCGCGCGTCCACGGCCTCGAAAAGGTCATGGCCGGCGAGATGCTGGCCTTTCCGCACAACGTTTTCGGCATTGCGCTCAACC
>JBGQDD010000379.1:0-3719 GCA_041495665.1 Candidatus Acidiferrum sp. | reverse complement strand
TCGACAACGCGCGCGGCAAGGAATTCCGCGCGGTCCATCGGGGGGCGCAGGACAAAGTTGTGGTCGTAGCCGCCGCCGAGTTTCAACTGCTCGTCGTCCTGATCGATGCGCGCGCCGATGGCCGTCGGCTTGCGAAAATCGAACGGAGTGCCCGCGACGTCGCGAAGTTCCCCGGTGGGAATCAAGCCGGCATCGACGGGAGTGAACATATCGGCCGGAATCATAAGCTGGTGGCTGAGAATGTCGCCGGAGGCTTGGCCGGTGAGATTGAAATAAGAGTGGTTGGTGAGATTCACGACGGTTTTCTTGTCGGTGGTCGCGGAATATTCGATTTTCAATGCGTTTGTATTCGTGAGTGTGTAGATCACGGTGACTTTCAAATTTCCAGGAAAGCCTTCTTCGCCGTCTTTGCTGAGGTAGGAAAGTTCGAGCGACTGGCCGCCTTTCACGGAATGTGTTTTCGCGGTCCACAGCGCTTTATTAAAACCCTTGATGCCGCCGTGGAGGCTGTTCTCGCCGTTGTTCTTGGCGAGCGTGTAGGTCTTGCCGTCGAGAGCGAATTGCGCGTGCCCGATACGGTTTCCGTAGCGGCCAATGAGCGCGCCAAAAAAACTTTTGTCGGCAACGTAGCCATCGGCGTTGTCGTAACCGAGGACGACGTCGGCAAACTTGCCGTTGCGGTCCGGCACCTTCAGAGAGACGACCGCGCCGCCATAATTGGTGATGGAGGCTTCCGCGCCGCTTTTATTGGTCAGCACATAAAGATCGACCGGCTGGCCGTCGGGAGTCTTCCCGAAGGACTTCTTCGTTGTGGAACCGGGCTGAGGTGTTGCGCCAACCGGCGCAAGAGTGGTCATAAGAAAAGCTCCCGCGAAAATCGTTAACGTCATCCATCGTTTCATGAGCATCCCCGCCATTCCGTATTCTCGATAACAACACCCCGAAGCCCCAGTAAGTTTACTTGGTGACGCACTCTTTGGCTCGCAAAATTATTCATTGGCCTGATCCCCGTGGAACGAGCTTGTCGATCGCAGGGAATGGCGAGGGAGTGGTGAAGACGTGCTCGGGAATGGCGGTGCCGGAGCGCAGCGCTTTGGTCATTAAGGTCATAGCTTCTCCAGTGCTGGGCGGCACAATCACTGTGGCAGCCAATTGCCCGGTGCGAACCCAGGTCTGGCCGGTTCTGGGCACACCATCACAACCGATGATGGGAATGCCGAGCCACTGATCACGGTCCGCGTTGACGATGGTGTCGTCGATGGCTTTCCGCGCGCCCATGCCCATGGCATCGTTCTGCGCGACGATGAGATCGATGCGCAACTTCTGGGCGGCCATCAAACGGAGCCAGGAGCAAACGCTCTTATGAGCGCTTTCCTCCGTCCACTGGCCGCGCAGGCTGGTGACATGCACGTGGGGCGAAAGCAATTCCTGCAAGCCGATGTGACGATCGCGGGAGACGGAACTTACCGAAGGCCCCTGAATGAGGAGCACGGCGCCGCCTCGGGGAAGAAGTGCAGCGACCTGGCGGGCCTGAATGCGGCCCACTTCGACCTGGTCGGCGCTGACGGAAAAAACGGGAGAGCGAGTGGTCTTGCGAAGCTCGACAGCGTACTCCGCTTCGCGGCTGAGGACGGCCCAGCCGATGCCGGCGCTGGCGGCGGCCCTGGCGACTTGCGGGAAAGAAGTGGCACCGAGAGGTTCAATAATAATGCCGCTGGGGCGAAGCGAGGGCTCCGTCTGGATGACTTTGAGCACCTGAGTGCTTTGGGTGATGGGATCGTTGTCGGCATAAACGATTTCAACTTCGACGCCGAGCTCCGCAGCGGCGGTTTTCGCGGCCGCGGCCTGTTCCATCTGATAGTCGTTGTCCTTGGTAATCAGCGAGACCAGGAAACGCAGCTTGGTCATCCATTGCCTCCGCGGTCCAAGAAACGCCGAACCGCCGGCGCGAAGAAGGAAAAAAGAATTGCGATTGCAGCCATCGATGGATTAGCGCCCCGCATCAGCATGCGCCGATTCCGACAATTGAATCAAACCGGGGAGCAGATTTCCAAACTCGGCGTTTTGCGGCCGGCCGAATGCAAAATAGATTTTGCTGTAGAACGCGTAGAGCTTTTCGTAAACGCCCTTCGCGGAAATCTCGGGTTGAAACACTTTATATTGAGGGCAGATTTTGTCTTGCGCTTCCTCAACGGTTTTGAAAACGCCGGCGGCGAGAAAAGCAAAAATGGCCGAACCGAGACTGACGACATTGCCCGCGGGAACGAGCACGGGCCTACCCAGCACATTCGCATAGACTTGATTCAGAACATCGTTTTTCTGAGGAATGCCGCCGGCATTGATGACGCGGCGGACGATGACGCCGTGCTCTTCCATGCGATCGAGGATGACGCGGGTATGCAAGGCGGTGCCTTCGATGGCGGCGAACAATTCGTCCTGCGCGGTGGTCAGCAAATTCCAGCCGAAGGTAATGCCGCGCAGATTTGGATTTACAAGCACGGTGCGGTCGCCATTGTCCCAGGTGATGCGGAGCAGGCCGGTTTGTCCAGCGCGATATTTCTCCAGTCCACGGCAGAGAGTTTGGACATCGGTTTCGGCGCGGGTGGCAATGGATTGAAAAATATCACCGACGGCGGAGAGGCCGGCTTCGATGCCGGTTCGCCGCGGGTGCACGCTGCCCTGGACTACGCCGCATACGCCGGGAACCAAACGCACGGAGGGAGTGATGCCGATGATGCAGGTGGAGGTTCCTACGACGTTAACGATGTCTTCACTGCGGCAGCCGGCGCCGATGGCATCCCAATGAGCGTCGAAGGCGCCGACAGGGATGGGGATGCCGGGCTTCAATCCAAGTTGCTGCGCCCAATGGGGCGAGAGCCGGCCGGCGAGTTGATCGGAAGCGGCGTATTCACCGTCGATTTTTTCGCGCACGCCGGCGAAAAGTGGATCCACCTTGACGAGGAAATCCTCTGGTGGCAGACCGCCGAGCGAGGCGTTCCATAGCCACTTATGGCCCATGGCACAGACGCTGCGCTTCACTTGCTTTGCATCGGTGATGCCGCAGAGAGTTGCGGCGACCATATCGCAGTGCTCGAAGGCCGAGACGAATTGAGAGCGCTTCGCGGGATTATGGCGAAGCCAATGGAGGAGTTTCGAGAAGCCCCACTCGGAAGAATAAACGCCACCGCACCAATCGATCGCGGCGAGCTTCTCGCGATGCGCGACCGCGGTGATTTCCGCGGCTTCGGCTTTGGCGCGATGATCGCACCACAAATAATAGTCATCGAGGGGCTGAAGGTTTTTGCCGACGGGAATGACGGAGGAGCCAGTGGTATCCAAGGCGAGGGCGAGAATTTGATCGGCGGGAACCCCGGATTTCCTGACGACCTCGCGGGTAGCAGATGCCAGGGCGCGCATGTGATCTTCATGCGACTGGGTGGCGTATTCGGGATCCTCGCGTTTACGGTGGAGGGGATATTCCGCGATGGCGGAAGCGAGTAGCCCGCGTTCGCTGTCCACGATGGAAACGCGAACGCTCAATGTTCCAAAGTCCACACCGGCAACGACCGCCATGTACGCTCTCCGCTGATGTCCTTTGCGCTAGTCTGTTTTCCGACTATCGATCAAGCTGCTTCTTCCGTCCTGGCAAAAACTCGACGCGGCAATCCATATCGAGAACTGGCAATATCGACCGCAGGCAGATGCCCAAGCATGGTTGG
>JBGQDD010000378.1:0-3752 GCA_041495665.1 Candidatus Acidiferrum sp. | reverse complement strand
GTCATCCGCGACCGCAAGCACCTCTCCGAAGACGGCATCGTGGTCCCCATCATCGCCATCGACAAACACACCGGGCGCATCGAATCGGCCCCGGAAATCGTCACCCGCGGCTTCTTGTCCTCCGACGACGGCCAGGCGATTTTGGCCGGCGCGCGCGACGTGGTGCTGAAGACCGTCGAAGGCTCCAACTCCGAAGAGAAAACGGACTGGGGCGTCATCAAGGAAAAAATTCGCGTGGACCTCAAGCGTTACATCAGCAAGCAGACCTCCAAGCGGCCACTGATTCTTCCCGTCATCCTCGAGGTCTAACAGGCTGCGCCGCTGATGGCTGAACCCACCACTACTCCCGCGCCGAGCGTTGGCTCGGCTGCATTCATTTTCATCCTCATCATGGTGGCGTTTGATTTTCTGGCGTTCGGCATTATTGCGCCGGTTCTTCCCGATCTCATCCGGCAATTTGAGGGCGGAGATTTTGCCCGCGCTTCCAGCATCACCGGGTATTTCGGATTCGCATGGGCCACCATGCAATTTATTTTCTCGCCGATTCTGGGCGCGTGGTCGGATCGGTTCGGCCGCCGCCCGGTCATTCTCATTTCGTGCTTCGGATTGAGCATTGACTACGTTTTTATGGCGCTTGCACCATCGCTACGTTGGCTTTTGGTGGGGCGAATCATTTCCGGCATTACGACTTCCAACGTGGCGACGGCCTTTGCGTACGTCACCGACGTCACGAAACCAGAAGAGCGCGCGAAACCGTTTGGGCTGATCAGCGCGGCGTTTGGACTCGGGTTCGTGATTGGTCCGGCAGTCGGCGGCTGGCTCGGCAACATGAACCTGCGTTTTCCTTTCTGGGCCGCGGCGGTGCTGAGCTTCGGCAATGCGCTCTATGGTTATTTCGTGCTGCCGGAATCGCTTCCGCCGGAACGCCGCGCCAAGTCCGCCTGGCACATGGCCAACCCGTTGGGGGCTCTCACGCTTCTGCGCTCCCATCCGGAACTTGCGGGACTTTCCGTTGTGGCTACTCTCTATTACCTCGCGCACAACTCGCTTCCGTCGATGTGGGCGCTGTACACGGAATATCGCTACGCGTGGAGCCGGCGCGACGTTGGCCTTTCCCTTGCCGTTGTCGGCGTCTGCGCCGCCCTTGTTTCCGGCGTGCTCGTCGGGCCCTTTGTGAAGCGTTTTGGAGAACGGCGCAGCCTGCTGTCCGGCTTGTTCTTCGGCACACTCGGTTTCGCCGGGTTTGCCTTCGCGACGCGCGGGTGGATGCTGCTGGCCGTAATTCCTTTCATTGCCCTGTGGGGGATCGCCGCACCGGCCATGCAATCGCTGATGTCCCGCCACGTCGACGCTTCCTCGCAGGGCAAGCTGCAAGGGGCCATCAATTCGCTGCGCGCAATCACGGGCATGGCGGGACCAATTCTCTTCACACAAGTCTTCGCTATTGCAATCTCGCCCACTTCCGGACTGCATCTTCCCGGCGCTCCGTATTTCCTGGCGGCGTTGTTGCTTCTGTCCAGCCTGCTGATGGCCGCCTACGTCACGCGGCCCGCCGAGGTCGCTCAGTCGGCGCATGGGACGTCGACGTCGCTGGATAATCCGGACTAGACCTGTACCCCACTCTTCCCTGCTGGCCCCCATCCCCCCATGATTTTTATAACGATATGATTCCATTGCGGTTAGTGGGTGGGGGTCTGCAAACGATATGATTCCACAGGAGTTAGCCGAGAGATGGCGGTCAGGTGGAATGAAAACGGAGGGAGGAGGGTACACCCCCCATCAAAATGCATGAATATCAAAACAAAGAGGTTACCGGAGGGGCATTTTGTAAGCGGTTGAAAATAAAAAGGTTGTTTGACGGGAAAAAGGCGGTTTACTCGGTTGATTCGGTGGCTAGAGGGTAACGACCGGGGGTGGGAAGATTCTAAAGGAGTTAGAAGGACTGCTTGGCGGGAGGCCATTGCCATAGGCACCGGAAAACCTTACCGGCGCAACAAAACTATTATAGCTGATCCGTACCGTTTGTCAAGTATTACCTGTAAGTACTTTGCCTGCCGCGAGATAGCGCCTAGAGGGTGAAGGGGATGTTAGAAGTTCTAGTGCGGAGAGAAAAGCCCCTGGTGCAGTAGCGGCACCCGGCATAAATGCATTTTCCCCGTGACAGAGAGCGACACGTGGCTTAAACTTTTGAAGTGAGCTGGAGAAGTATCTCATGACACTGGATTTAAGACCCGAAATCGTCGCCGCCCTGGAAGCACTAGCTTCTGCCGAGGGGTTGTCTGTGGAAGACTACCTTGAGCAGTTGGTGGAGAGAGAACTCCCGCACAAGTTGGAAGATGCCGTCCGTACGGAGGACAGTGGCCCGGCCCATGAGATGTCAGTCGAAGACTACCTAGAGGAATTAGTGGAAAGTAAACTATCTCTCAAGCCAGAGGGTACCACCGGGGCGGAGGACAGCGGCATGGTTTGGGAGAACGGGCTATTTCTCTACCGTACCGGCAGGCCGTTGCCATTGCGCGTAGTCGATGATGCTATCCGCCAAGTCCGCGAAGAAAGGGCGCAGCACATCCTGGGCAAACATTCTTGAAGCGGTTCTTCGACAGTTCTGTTCTGGTTCCGGTCTTTTACGCTGACCATCCCCAGCACGCATCCAGCACAAAATTATTCCTTGAGGCAGGAAAAGACGATTTTTGCGCGCTTCGCACGCTCGGTGAAGTCTACGCTACGCTCACTGGCCTGCCACTTCGGCCTCGCATCACTGGGCCGGAGGGCATAAGCATCGTAAAGCAGATACGCGGAAGGCTCACCTTGATTACGCTCAGTGAGTAGGAATATGTTTCCGGTCTGGAGCTAGCTTCCTCTGGGACTATCGTCGGTGCAGCGGCCTATGACGCGCTTATCGGCCATTGCGCCCTGAAAGCGGGAGCAGATATTCTGCTGACCTGGAATGTCCGCGATTTTACAGGACTCGGATCTGCCGTCGCTCAACTCGTGGAAACGCCGCTGGAACTGTAGTTGCGACGCTGATGTTGGAAGTTATATAGTGCGGAGAGAAAAGCTCCAGGTGCAGTAGCGGCACCCGAGCCCCCGGCTTAACCAGCCGCCGAAGATAAGGCTGCGGCGGCCGGGGCTGGCGGCTTCGCGCCCTTGATCACGAGCCACAGCATGAGCGCTATCTCCGCGAAGAAGGCGGGCTGAGAGTAGGTAAACACCTTTCCGTAGTATTGGGGCAACAGTTCGCCGGTAAGGCTGAGGAGCACATAGGCGAAGCCGTTGATGGCGAGCCAGACGCCCAGGAAGCGGGGCAGGAAGCGCGACCTGTACGTGAGGATTGCCAAGGGAAAAAGCCACAGACCCCAAAGAATCTCGGCGGCAGTGATTTGATGGTCACCCAGGCGGAGGAACAGCATGGCCAGCGCGTCCTGCTGAGGCTTGTCGAATACGGACAGGAAATCGGCTCCGCGCACGACCATTAGGGCAGCGGCGTCGTACACCACACTGACGAAGTCGAGGAGGGCCGGCATCACGCCCCCGAAAATCACCACCATCACAGCAAGGTTCTGGTCCACTCCCTTGAACAACTTGTAAAAGGCCAGCACGAGGAAGATCAGGATCACCCCGCCGACCAGGTCGCTGACGATGCCGAAACGGAAGAGCCACTCGTGAGCGGCGATGTTGTTGACCGTTGCGGTCGCGTTCCCCGGCACGAACAGTTTGCTGGGAATATAAATGAGGCGCAGTGGGCCAAAGAT
>JBGQDD010000377.1:0-3761 GCA_041495665.1 Candidatus Acidiferrum sp. | reverse complement strand
GCGAAACAAAGGGAAGAAACGGCAACTGCGGAGCGCGAAGAGCTGAGAACTACGGCCAATGAGATTCAGCAACAAGTAACAGCGGCGCTCTCTTCCGCGCAATCGTCCTCGCACGCGCAGCTTGCGAGTGAATTGGAAGCAGCACAAGCGCGGTGGCGGGCAGCGATCGAGAGTTCGCTCTCAGAAACCCAGGATCGCGCGGCCGGCGGATTGAACGAACACGCGCGCGGGTTGATGACTCAGTTGCAGGATGAGATGGCACGTCATGCTACGGCAGCGCGCGAATCGGCGACGACTGCGGCAACAGAGGCCGAGCAGCGAATGACCACGTTGCGGGATGTCTTGCAAGAGCAGACGCTACGGCTGGAGTCGATGCTGGCGCGTGCCGGGGAGACCAGCCAGCGGCTCGAACAACATTCGGCGCAGCTTGAAAACCTCCAGCAGCAAGCACTGGCTGGATTTCAGTCGCAAATCGAAAATGTACTGAGCCCGCACCGCGAGGAAATGCAGCGCCGGTCCGAAGCGACCGTGGAGGAGATCAACGCGAAGATTAGGGCAACATTCGAGGAGGCCAGCCGCCAGGCAGTGGCGCAGTTTGACCGGCAAGTCGCGGAGATGGTGCAGCCGCAGGTCACGCGCGCCGAAGAGGCGGTTCACCGGCTGGCAGGGGGGCGATCGCTGCTGGATGCGGCGCTCACGCTACAGCAGGACCGCATCCGCAATTCGGCGGACGAAGCGTTTGCGGAATCACTGGGACGCTTCCGGGAGAATCTGGGCAGCGTCGAGCAAATCCTGCAGGATTCTGCGCAAACCATCACTGGAAGCAACCTGGCGGAACTGGAATGTAAAGCCGGCGATTTGAAACACCAGATGGTCGAAGAACTCCTCAAATCGGCGGAATGGTACGAAAAGAAAGCGCAGACGCAGATTCAGAGTCTGACGGAAAGAACCATCGAGCACGCCGGAAATCAGTTGCGGGAGAAAGCGGGAGAAATTTCCAGCGTCTTTGCGGGGGAGCTGGATCATGCAAGCCGCAGTTTCGTGGGACACACGCAGACGCAGATGGAAGAGGTGGTGCGGGATTCCTTCGAGCGCGCGCGCGCGCTCTTCGCGGAAGCTGCGGACACTACCGCGGCGGCGTTCACGGATGAGGTTCAGCGCACGGGCCGCCAAGAGCTGGAGGGATTCAACGTAGAGGTGCGGCGCTCCACGGATGGGGCCCGGCTGCAAATGGACGCGGCACGCATGGAGCTAGCGCAACAGACCACCACCGAACAGGAGGCTTTCCTGCGGCGCTTCCAATCCTCCATGGGCGGAGCGCTCGAAGCGGGTGTGGCCGAAGCCCAGAAGAAAGTATCGGAAGGGTTTGGGCCGCTGCTGGATTCCTGGAAAGCGATGACGGTTGCCCATCAGCAGGAAATGCAGAGCATTTACGGCCAGATGGGCGAACACGCCACGGAGCAGTACACGAACCGGCTGGAAAATGTTTCAAACCAGTGGATGCTGGCGACGGTGGCGTCGCTGGATCACCAGTCGCGGGAGATGATTTCGGGAATCGCCACGACCGCGGAAGAAAAACTCCGTGAAGCGTGCGCCCAAGTATTCGCAGGCGTAGGAGAATCCCTGCGGGAACGTCTGAGGGAGATGGCGCAAAATATTACGCCACCGACCGAGCCTCCCGGACGCGCCAAAAGCGCCAACACGGGAAGCTGAAAACCAAAACCTCCACAGCCAAAAATGGCTGTGCCACGGCAATCCTGCCCAACACACTCCGCCTGCTGATTCGCCACTTCCTTGCCGGCCCGGTATAATCCCAAAGGTTTCAATCACCATGGCCAATCATGCATACCTGCGCGTGTGGACGCGCGATTTTTCACTGGAAACGATGCTTGCCGAATTCGCGCGGTTCCTGACGGCCGCCCCGCTTTCGGCGACGCAGAATACCTTTAGCGAACTGATCGTGCAGGCCGTGGACCCGACAGAGATACCAGTCGCGGAGTGGGATTTGCGTCCACTCAAGCTCGGGCCTGCCGAAGTTACCGCGCTAGCTGTTCAGCACTTGAACGCCGACACGGCATATTTTGCGAGCGCCAAATGGGACCTGTGGAGCTTCGATATCGAGAGCCTGAAGTGGCAGCACAAACCGGAGCCGCTAGTGCTGTCGTGCCATGGTCTGGACTATGACAACGGGCTTGCCGCGACCTCCGGACACTTCATGGCCGACCTGGGCTTCGAGCATTTTTTCACTGGGCATGGCGGGCTGCCCGCGCCCGGAGCGGCCTCCAATCCCTTCGATTCGTCCGATCATCCCATGGAGCATACTTTCCGGCAGTGGATATCCGCGAGCGGCAATCTGAAGGAATATCACGCAAAGACCCAGGAGAACATCCAACAATTATTCCGTTGGGTGGAATCGATCGAGCGGGCGCTGCCGGTGGAGCGCAGCGAGCTTTGGTCCGAAGGTGAGGAAAACTTTGAAGCGCGGTTGGACGCGATTTTGGCGCAGCGCTAGCGCATTCAAATCTTGAGCAAGCCCGAATCACGGGGTCCTTCCACGAAGGGCGGGCAACAGCTAGAATTGCTGTAGCAGGTATTTGATGGGGTGGGTCCGGGCGTGCCGCAATTGATGGAAGTGCTCTGCACGCAGGAGAAAGATGGGAAGCCCGGGCGAGTGGTCGAGATCACGCCTACGGCGGCAAATCACTGATGGAGAAAACTTCACAAAGCGACTGTTCGTGTGCTAACGAGGCGGGTACCGGTCCGTCCTTCCTTGGAGAGGGCCCCGTTGTTGGCGCGGCCCGCAGGTGGAGCATCCCCCTGAAATTTTCACTGAGTGTCCTGTCCCTGGCTATTTTTGTGGGTGGGTGCGGTGCGGATACTCCCAAGCCTGCGGTGCAAGCGGAAACCAAGCCCGCGGAACCCGCCGTGCCCGAAGAAATTCAGTTGGCGGCCAAGGCTCTGCTGGGGAGCGAGTCGCAGGTGTTGGCCTTTGGAGACCTGGCAAAGAACGGGAAGCAGGAATTTCTTGCGGCGAACGTCGTGCCAAAAACGCCAACCAACAATTTGCCGGGGACGATCGTGACGCGCGCCGTCGTGGTGGAAAATTCCGACGGGAAATGGGCGGAGATCCTGCGCTGCGATGAACACCTGAAAAACCAAAAGGGTTTTCTGGGTCTGACGCCGCTGGCGCCTGTGACCGGCTGGCGGCTGCAGTTTGAGCAGAGTGAAATAAAAGGTTTGGAGCTTTACTTCACGCCGCTGAAAGGCACCACCGATTCGCATGTGCTGCCGATCGGAGTGCGGTGGAATCCGGAGACGAAGCGCTACCAGTCGCTCGACCGGACTTACGAGCATTTTCTGCTCGAGTCGCCATCCATCCAAGATGCGAGGTCGACGCTTCGATGAGCGCGGTCCCCCCAGCCACCGGTAATCAGGCGCCCAAGAACACCAGGGAATCTCCTCCCAGTAAGGACCTGCGCGGCCTGATGCCGTATCTGCGGCGCTACCCCGGCGGCATTGTTTTCGGCCTGCTCGTGGTCGTGCTGATGGGCATTGTCGGCAACGTGCTCCCGCTCGCCACCGGCGTCATGACGGACACGCTCGCCGGCAATTCGGTTCCCTTTGAACACTCCACACAGACTGGCACTCCGCTCGTCTTGGGCCTGAACGCGTCGACCCTCAGCCGTTCCATTCCGTTCTACGCGCCCAGCAGCCGCCACACGCTGGGCATCTATTGCCTCATCGTCGTGCTATGCGTCGCG
>JBGQDD010000376.1:0-3781 GCA_041495665.1 Candidatus Acidiferrum sp. | reverse complement strand
CTGGTGGTGAAATCGCCGGTGGCGATTCCGGTGGTGTTCCAAACGTCGGGAGGATTCGGCGGCGGGTTTCCCAACTCCATCATGGGCGTCCTCGCTTACGTTCATCAGGTTTGGCTGGACACGGAGTGGAGCATCGCCGCGCAGACGACCTACGAAAAAAATCCTCGCAGCGTGGCGCGGCCCCGTTATGATCGCACGAAAGCCGCGCTTGCGGATGCGCTGGAAGATCACGCGCTCGTTTTGATTCCCGCGAATAATTCCGTTCAACTTCGCCGCGCCCTCGAACTCGTCGATCGTTGGCACGTCAACGGCGTCATTTATGGTGGCCAGATGGCTTACGAAGCCGCTCCGGAAATCGCCGCGAAAAAACTTCCTGTGCTCGTGAATCTCAAATGGCCCGAAGGCGAGAAAGACGCCGATCCGGAGGACAAGCCATCGCTTCGAACGCTGCAATTCCGCGACCGCGCACCGTCTTCACCGGCAGCGCTGGCCAAAGCCGGCGTCAAATTTGCATTTTATTCCGGCGGCATCACGGCGCCGAAGGACACCCTCAAGGCCGCGAAGAAATCGATTGACGCGGGCCTCGCGCCGGATGCCGCACTTCGCGCGCTGACGCTGTCGGCGGCGGAAATCTTCGGCGTCGCCGACCGCCTGGGCTCCATCGAAAACGGGAAAATCGCCAATCTCGCCGTCGCTGATGGCGACCTCTTCGAAGAAAAAACCAAGATCAAACTGGTTTTTGTCGACGGTCACAAGTTTGAGGTTCGCGAGCCGGAGAAGCCCAAGGAGCCGCCGAAGGGTGACATCACGGGAAAATGGAAGCTTTCCTACACCACGCCTGATGGTCCCGAGGAATCTACCGCGGACCTTGCGATGGAGAAGGATGGCACGGTCTCCGGCACCGTCACCAGCAAGCGCGGCATCGCCTCGATCATCAACGGATATTTGAGCGTGGACAAATTCAGCTTCACCATCAACATTCCGCTCGAAGGATCTCCCGCGGACGTCACTTTCTCTGGCACATTCGACGGAACTTCCTTGAAGGGCAGCATCAGCGTGCAAGGTTTCTCGCTGGAATTTACCGGCGTCAAACCCAGCGCGGCTTCATCTGCGATGGTTAACCTCGGAGGTGCACAATGAAAATTTCGAATGTGCTAAACGCAGACCGCCTGCGGACTCCGTTCCTCTACTTCCTTTGCGCCCTTTGCATCATCTACTTCTCGGTTCCGGCGCACGCTGCCACGCCGCCGGACGCGCCCGCCGTCATTGTGATTCGAAACGCCACCATCCTTACCGTCTCGCATGGCACGATCGAGCACGGCTCCATCCTTATTAAGGACGGCAAGATCGCCGAAGTCGGCCAGTCCGTCAACGCTCCGAAAGACGCTCAGGTGATCGACGCCGCGGGACAATTCGTCATGCCCGGCATTATCGATTGCCACTCGCACATCGCCGCGGAAAGCATCAACGAGGGCAGCGTTTCCGTTTCCTCGATGGTGAATATGGCGGAGATTGTGAATCCGGACGACATCGACATTTATCGCGATCTTGCTGGCGGAGTTACGTCGGCAAATATTCTTCACGGCTCCGCCAATTCCATCGGCGGACAAACGCTGGTCATCAAGCTTCGCTGGGGCCAGCCGGCCGCGAAGCTGCCGTTCGGAGGCGCGCTTCCCGGCATCAAGTTCGCACTCGGCGAAAATCCCAAGCGCTCGAACTTCAGTATCCCCGGTCAGCCCCGGCGGTATCCTTCCACGCGCATGGGCGTCGAAGAAACCATTCGCGGCGCGTTTAGTGAAGCCCGCGACTACAAGAAAGCGTGGGAGGACTACAACAAGCGCTTCGCCGCCGGTGAAAAAAATCTCATCGCGCCGCGCCGCGATCTGCGCCTCGAGCCGCTCGTCGAGGTGCTGGAAGGCAAGCGCTACGTTCACTCGCACTGCTATCGGGAAGATGAAATCCTGATGCTCCTGCGGGTTGCGAAAGAGTTTGGCTTCAAGGTCCGTACCTTTCAGCACATTCTGGAAGGCTACAAAGTCGCCGACGAATTGGCCGCGGCTGGAGTTGGCGCTTCCACTTTTTCCGATTGGTGGGCCTACAAAGTGGAAGCCTATGATGCGATACCGTATAACGCGGCGCTGATGACCCGCCGCGGCGTGGTGGTCTCCATCAATTCCGACGACGCCGAAGAAGCCACGCACTTGAATCAGGAAGCCGCCAAGAGCATGAAGTTTGGCGGCCTCTCGCACGACGAAGCGCTCAAGCTGGTCACGCTGAATCCCGCGATGCAGCTCGGCATCGACAAGCGCGTTGGCACGATTGACGTTGGGAAAGACGCTGACCTGGCGATTTACAATCACGATCCCCTGAGCGCTTACGCCGTGGTGCAGAAAACCCTGATTGATGGCCGCGTGTACTTTGACCGCCAGCGTGACATCGCTGAACGCTCCGAGCGCGAAAAGGAAAAGAAAGCGCTCATCGAAAAATTTAAGAAAGCCGTGGAGAAAAAGGCGGAAGAGAAAAAGCCAGAAGACAAGAAGCCTGATGCCACCGTGCCTATCGGGCAAAAGCCCCCCGAAAAGAAACCCGAAGAAAAGAAGCCGGAAGAAAAACCAAAACCGCCTCAATCAGGTGGCACGGACTCGGCGGCTGCGGCCGTTCTGCCCGGGGGTGGGCTGTGAAAGTTACTTCCATCACTCTTCGTATCGTACTGATCCTGACCATGGTCTGCGCTCTGCCTGGCATCGCCGGCGCGCAAGCGCAGCCCTCCAGCACTTACGCTTTGACCCACGCGAAAATTTTCACGCTCGCAGGAAGCACCATCGAAGACGGCACGCTGATCATCCGCGATGGAAAAATTGCGGCGGTTGGCGTCGGCTTGGATATTCCCACGGGGGCGCAGGTGATCGACGCAAAGGGACTGCAGGTCTATCCAGGATTCTTCGACTCGATTACCCAGATGGGATTGCGGGAAATTGGCGCGGTCAGCGCCACCGTCGATTCGGCAGAGTCCGGAAGCTACAACCCGGACGTTGTCGCGGCCACGGCGGTGTCACCATCGAGCGAGCACATTCCCGTCACACGCGCGGCGGGCATCACGGAAGTTCTTGCCGTTCCTGCCAGCGGCGGCATGGATTCTTTCGGCTCGGAAGGCGTAATCGGCGGTCAAGCATCCGCGATCCATTTGGCTGGCTGGAGCATCGATGAAATGCTCATCAAGAAAAGCGCGGCGATGGTGCTGAATTGGCCGGAGATCGAGACCAAATCTTTCGACTTCGCCACATTCTCGAGAAAGGAAAAACCGTACAGCGATGCCAAGCAGGAATACGACAAACAGGTGAATGAAATCACCGACTGGCTGGAGCGCGCCCGGCACTACGCCCAGGTTATGGAGAAGAGCTCACCGGCGAAGTACAATCGCGACCTGAAGCTCGAAGCGCTCGTGCCGGTCGTTCGCGGTGAGCTGCCCCTGCTGGTCTTTGCCGATCGCTCGCGCGAGATCCGCAGCGCGGTCGAGTTTTGCGACAAAGAGCGGCTGAGGATGATCCTGGCCGGCGGCTCGGAAGCTTACAAGGTCAAGGACCTGCTCCGTTCCAAGGGCGTTCCCGTAATCCTCAGGCCGATGCTCACGCTCCCGCTCGATGAGGACGATCCGTACGATCGCTTGCTTTCACAGCCCGCGGAGCTTGCCGCTGCCGGCGTGAAATTCGCCTTCGCCAGCTTCGATAATTCATTCTCGAGGCGATTGGGGCAAAACGCCGCGAACGCCGTCGCGCACGGG
>JBGQDD010000375.1:0-3784 GCA_041495665.1 Candidatus Acidiferrum sp. | reverse complement strand
GTCATCGTCGGCCCGATGTTTTCCGGCAAGAGCGAAGAGTTGATCCGCCGGCTGCGTCGCGCGGAAATCGCGCGCCAGCGCGTGCAGATCTTCAAGCCGGCCATCGACGAGCGCTACGCCGCCAACGAAATCGTGTCGCACTCGGGCCTCGGCATTCCTTCGGACAGCGTGTTCAAAGCCGCCGAAATCATGGAAAAGTTGTCACCGCGCACCGAAGTCATCGGCATTGACGAAGCGCAATTCCTTGGCGATGAGGTGGTGGATGTTTGCACCAAGCTCGCCAATCTCGGCAAGCGCGTCATCGTCGCCGGCCTCGACACCGATTACCGCGGCCGCCCGTTCGAACCCATGCCCCGCCTCCTCGCCATCGCCGAAGAAATCACCAAGCTGCTGGCCATCTGCGTCCGCTGCGGCAATCCCGCGGTTCACACCCAGCGCCTCGTCGAAAGCGAAGAGCTGATCGTCGTCGGCGCAATGGGCGCGTACGAAGCCCGCTGCCGCCGCTGCTTCGAGCCCAATCCCGCTCTCGCCCAGGAAAAGAAGGACGGCCCGCAACTCATCGCCCGCAACCGCGCCGCCTCCGCCGGCGGCAGCTGACATTATCATCTGTACTGAACGCAGTTCTTTGCTTGTCCACCGGCCGAATGTCATTGTCTTTCCGTGGACATTCATCATGCTCATTGCTTGAGCTGGCTGTCTTATTCCGTCAAACTGGCTCGACTGAAAATTCCTTTGAATCGAGCTAGCTTGCACACATGATCATCGAATCCAAAGCACCGACGCGCGTGGACTTCGCCGGGGGCACGCTCGACATTTGGCCGCTTTATCTATTTCACCCGGGCGCAGTCACCGTGAACGCCGCGATTTCGCTTTACGCTTCGTGCGTCATCGAGACGCATGGCCCGGGCGACAACCGCATCAAGCTACTTTCCCGCGACATCAAGCGCGAAGAGAGTTTTGCCTCCTTCGCCGCTCTCGTGAAGGCCAAGCGCTACCGCCTTCCACTTCTCGCTGAAATCGTCAAGTTCTTCCAGCCGCTGGGCGGCTTCACGCTTACCACCGATTCGGAAGCTCCCGCGGGCGCGGGCATCGGCGGGTCTAGCGCCATGGCCGTGGCCATTTGCGCCGCGCTGGACCGCTTTACCGGAGCAGGGAAGAGCAAGGTCGATTGGATCCACATCAGCCGCGACGCGGAAGCCATCGTCATCAATGTCCCCACCGGTACGCAGGATCATTACCCGCCGGCCTTCGGCGGCGCCGCGGCCATCGAACTCCCGCCCGGCGGCGAGCATCGCGTCGAACTGCGTGTGAACCTGGACGAGCTCGAGCGCCGCGTGATGGTCTGTTACACCGACAAGCCGCGCCAGCATGGCATTAACAACTGGGAAGTGTACAGAGCACACATCGGCGGCAAACGCGCCGTGCAGAACAGCCTGGAGCGGATTTCCGACGTCGCGCAGAAGATGCGCCTGGCTTTCGAAAAACCCGATTGGCCCGAAGCTGGCCGCCTGATGCGCGAGGAGTGGTCCTTCCGCAAGCGAAACTTGCCTACGATCTCGACGAAGACCATCGACCGCGTTATCGACAGCGCCCGCCGCAATGGCGCGCTGGCCGGCAAGGTCTGCGGAGCCGGTGGTGGCGGCTGCGTGGTCCTGTTGATCGAACCAGACGCCCGAGAACGCGTGGAGACGGCCATTCGCGAGGCTGGCGCCGAGGTTTTGCCCATGACCATTGATCGCCAAGGCGTCCAAGTCGTCTCTCGCTAGAATGTTGCACCGACTCCCCGTCCGATAGTACAGTTCCGCCCCAATCGAGGACAGGTAAGAGAGAGGTGTCCGCTCCCGAGCGAGGCACCCGTTGTAGCAACACGAATTTGTCACCCTAACGGCAACATAAAACTGTCACCCCCTGAGAGTGCCGGGTGTTGAAAGCGGGTCTAGCCGTAGTAGAGCGAGACGCGCCCATCGAGAGCTTGGTAGATCTGCACTTTGGCTCCGGCGAAACTGAAGCGGCGTGCCTCTTGGGGGATCTGGAAGCGGCGCCCCTCCCATTGCATGACGTTGTCGTTGATGACGATGCGTTCTCTGGGGAATCCCCTGACCAGCCCAAGGATCTGCCTCGGGAATAGTCCTCACTAGATTACATTTTCTCGGGGAATTCAGGGGTGGAAGGAGATGGAGGTTGAAAGTCGAAAGTCCCGAGCCGCTCGGAATCTTCGATTGAAAGTTGAGAGAAAAAGAAGGATTTAACACAGAGAACACAGAGTACGTAGAGGAAGCGGTCCTCTCGTCGCGATGCTCGGCTCTTCTGGGCTCAGGGCGAGCGGGATAGAAATCCTTTTCGGCCGGACCGGAATCTGCGGTCTTGGGATTTCTACTCAACAATAGCCCCCCCACCCGGCCTGTTTTTCATAAGTGTTCATTCTAAAGGGAGTTAAAGTCTTTTGTTTTGATACACTTTCGCAAGTGTTCATTCTAAAGGGACTTATATTGCACCAAAATTGTGCAAAACCTGACCATTCCGAATGAGCGTTCATTCCAAAGAGGTTTAAGTTGTTTAGAATGAACACTTCTACAAGTGTTGATTCTAGAGAGGTTACGGGAGGGAGGCGAGGATCTGCTTCCGGGACAGTTAGAAGGACCGCGTGGCGGGGGCGCATGGTTCGCAGGGCACGGAAGGAACGTGCCGACTTAGCGAACAATTATAGCATATTGGTGCCGTATGTCAATGATTACTTGTAAGTGGTTTGGATGCTAGAAGATAGCGGGTTAACTGTCTGAATAGGCGCCGGGAAATCGCATGAATGCAGGATTTCTGGTGCAAAGGGGTTGAAATCGCATCGGACACACGCGCTACACGGAGGACACGGCGGTCGGTTGCGCGGGGGATTCACCTTTTCGCCCTTCTGGACGAGGATGATGTAAAATGTGGTTATGAAGATTCATCTGCGACCTGAGCTGGAAGAACTTGTCAAGCAGGACGTTCAGCGCGGGCCCTACCAAACCGTGGATGAGTTTGTGGAGCACGCGGTTTCTCTGCTCCACGAGCAAGAAGCCTGGCTGGCCGAGCACGGCAGCGAGATCCGGGCAAAAATCGAGCAAGGCTACGCTGCTGCGCAACGCGGAGAATTGATCGGTTCCGACCAGGTTCGTTCCGGGCTGGGTGAGAGGAAACGTGCTTGGCTTGCTGAAAAGCGCCAAGCATGAGCAGTTACCAGTTCACGCCCCAAGCGGTAGAAGATCTCTTTGAAATCTGGAGCTACATCGCAGGCGACGATCTTGAGGCAGCCAATTGCGTCGAAGAGGCGATCTATGCTGCTTGTGCCTCGCTGGCGGATGCTCCGCTCGCGGGACGTATTCGTGAGGACTTGACGGCTCTGCCGCTGCGCTTCTGGCTGGTGCAACCCTACCGGAATTATTGGGTTGTGTACCATCCAGAGACAAAACCTCTGCAGGTCATTCGGATCATTCACGCGGCACGAAATATTCCGCACATATTGAGGTAGGGACAGGAAAGAGCCAGTACAGAGGCACAGATTCAAACCCCGCACCCTTTGATGAACCAAAATCCAAAGGGATGCGGCAACCAAAATCGTCTCAACACACGAAGGGTTTTCCATCGGCGAAAATCCTGGGACAGTAATTCGCACTTTTTTACGCGGCCGCTTCGTCAATGATAGCGAGAAGTTCTCGTTCGACATCCTGCGCCAGAGTATTGGCATGCCGAAGGCCGGTAGCAGCGAAAAGATCCGTCGGTTTCACGGTGGCAATCGTAGTGCCGCCGG
>JBGQDD010000374.1:0-3810 GCA_041495665.1 Candidatus Acidiferrum sp. | reverse complement strand
CGATTCTCAATTCGATCAACCTGGAGGATGGCGAAGAAAAATTTGAACGCGTGGTGCCGATGGCGCATGAGTACGGCGCGGCGGTGGTGGTGGGCTGCATCGATGAGGACAAACTGCAGGCGCAGGCGTTTACGCGCGAGCGGAAGCTGGCGATCGCGCAGCGTTCGTACCAACTGCTGACGGAGAAATACGGGCTGGGGCCGGAGGACATCATATTCGATCCGCTGGTGTTCCCCTGCGCGACGGGTGATACGAACTATATCGGCGGCGCGGTCGAGACGATGGAAGGCATCCGGCTGATCAAGCAGGCGCTGCCGGACGTGCGGACAATCCTGGGCATTTCCAATGTTTCGTTTGGGCTGCCGGCGGGGGCGCGCGAAGTGGTGAACTCGGTTTTTTTGTATTATTGCACGAAGGCGGGGCTGGACCTCGCCATCGTCAATACGGAGAAGCTGGAGCGGTTTGCGTCGATCCCGGCGCATGAGCGAGAGCTCGCGGAAAACCTTCTGTTTTCACATCCACCGAAAGATGTGCCAGCCAATCATTCGAATGCCGCGTTGTTACGGGACGTCCCGGCCGACTGGCGCAAGCAGAGCAAGGAACAGCGCGCGGCGGTCAATCAGCATTACATCGCGGCCATTGCCGAACACTTCCGGACAACGAAGAAGAAGGAAAAAGCTCGCGCGGCGGACGTGCCACTGGATGAGCGGCTTTCGAACTACATTATCGAAGGCACGAGAGACGGGCTGATCGACGATCTGGAGAAAAAACGCGGGGAAGGCGCGGCGCCGCTGGACATCGTGAACGGGCCGCTGATGGCGGGCATGGCGGAAGTCGGGCGGCTTTTCAATGCGAATGAATTGATCGTGGCAGAAGTGCTGCAGTCCGCAGAAGCAATGAAAGCGGCGGTGAGCCACCTCGAGCAGTTCATGGAGAAGGCGGACACAGCTAAGCGCGGAAAAGTGGTGCTGGCAACGGTGAAGGGCGACGTTCACGACATCGGGAAAAACCTCGTTGAGATCATTTTGAAAAATAACGGCTATGACGTAGTGAACCTCGGGATCAAGGTGCCGCCGGAGGAATTGATCAAGGCTTACCAGGAACACAAACCGGATGCGATTGGATTGTCCGGGCTGCTGGTGAAGAGCGCGCAACAGATGGTGATTACCGCCAATGACTTAAAGGATGCGGGGATCGAGGTTCCCATGCTGGTGGGCGGCGCGGCGCTCTCAGCGAAATTTACGCAGACGAAGATCGCGCCAAGCTACGGGAAAGCGGTGTGCTACGCGAAAGACGCGATGACCGGGCTGCGGCTGATGAACGAATTGATGGATCCAGCGACGCGCGAGACCGTGCTGCGGAATCACACGGCAAGCGGAGATGGCGCGAGCGTGGCGACGATCGTGACAGTGCAGGAGATCCCGGCGGTGAGGCGCTCGCCGCGGGTGCGCGCGGATCTGCCGATTCCGGCGGTGAAAGATCTGGACCGCAAAGTCCGGCTGGTGCCGGATTTGCGCGAAGTGTGGGGCTACATCAACCCGTTCATGCTGTTCGGGCGGCACATGGGTTTTCGGGGGGACTTCGAGAAGCATTTGGCAGAACGCGAACCGAAGGCCGTCGAGCTATTCGAGAACATGGAAGAGGTGAAGAAGGAAGCCGCGGAGTTCATGAAGATCCGTGCCGTTTGGCAATTTTTGGAAACCGAAGCGGAGGGGAATTCCCTGCACCTGTTTGCGCCGGGAGCAACGGAGCCGCTGCATACGTTTCGATTTGGGAGGCAACGGCAGGGCGATTTTCTGTGCTTAGCCGATTATGTCTTGCCGCCGAAAAATGGGCAGCGCGACCACCTGGCGATGTTCGTGGTAACGGCCGGCGAAGGAATTCGGGGGCGCTCGGAAAAAGCGAAAAATGAAGGATATTACTTCAAATCCCACGGCCTGCAGGCGCTGGCGATTGAGTCGGCGGAAGCGTGCGCGGAATGGCTGCACCGGCGTATTCGCGAAGACTGGGGATTCCCCGATCCGCCGGATATGACTATGGCGCAACGATTTACTTCCCGCTATCGCGGGAAAAGGTACAGCTTCGGTTATCCGGCATGCCCAAATCTTGAGGATCAGGCAGGACTCTGGACGTTATTGAAGCCGGAAGAGATCGGCGTGCAACTCACCGAAGGATTCATGATGGATCCGGAAGCCAGCGTAAGCGCGCTGGTGTTTCACCACCCGGATTGCACCTATTTTTCAGTGGGGGATGCCGGCGAAAACTGAGCGCAGATTACAAGCGCCAGCAATGTGGGCGAGCAAGCCCCGGCGCTCTCCAGGATACGTGGGGGGCAAGTCGATGCCGCTCATCTTTTATCTACCAGAGAATTCACCTCATCCCTTTGCCAGCAGTTACGACCAGATCGGATAGCCGCCTCGAAGGCTAAACGGTAGTATTTAAAAGACTTACTGGAGTTCGTTTTGTAATTTTCTACTTTGGGGACCGACGAGCGAATCGAGTCTTTTTCCCAGCTTTCTGGGCTAGATTAGGGGCTCATTATTATATGTATTTATAAAATATATGATTGATAAGTACTATACGTTGCTCTGCGCTGGCTTGCTCGTCCTTGGCGCCTGGATCCCTGACGCGGGCCGCGCTCGCCGCAGCTCACTCAGAGTGTAATGGAGATCGCTCTACCGACTGATTCAAATCCGCTCAAGCTCAGGACAGCAAATGGCGCACCTCGGGTTTTGGCAGGGCCGGTTGGCCCAACCGCATCCGCTGCAAGCCTACGAGCTGGCTTAGCGTTCGCTCGAAAGACCGCTCGAGGCTCGCTTCGTAACGGAGCAGGTGATCGAGTCCTGGGCTATCAGGTATATTGCGACACATTATTTCTAATTGAGTTCGCGCAGTCTGGACAGAGGCCCGCGCTTCCTGATTGCGCCTGAGGCGAACAATTTCTTCGTCGATGACCCGCAAGATGTTCCTTCGACATTGTGCGGGTAAGGAATAGCCTTCACGCAATCGCTCTTCTTCAGGAGCCTCTGATGTGGCCAGCCAGCTTTCATAGGAATCGTAGAGATCTTCGCACAAACGGCTCTCGCACCGATCACCGTAGATTTTTTCTAGAATCCGTTTATCGAGCTCTAGATTGAAGCCATGCTCCTTAATGTGCTTCCGCAATTGAAAGAGCAGATCCTGGCAACGTTCGAGTATATCGGGATTGCGGATTTCCCCGATCAGGCCATGGCTATTCAAGGAATTTGATGACGTTGCGATTCTTTCCGCCTCTTCGCGCTCTCGATCCCGCTGATCCGATTCGAAAAACTCCATGTTCTTTTGAATCTCCGCTCCTTCGGCCAGAAGCAGGCGCCGCTGGCGCCACGCAACGGCCGCCAGCTTTTCCACTAATAATCGCTCGAGCGCTCCTTTTGGACGGAGATCACTTCGAAGCCCGTTCAACATTGAATTGAACTTCAATCCCGGTTCGCCCTTCAATAAGACGATGTTCGAGAATATTCCGTGCTTGAGTGCATTATGCTTGCTTCTTTGTTTGCCCTCGGGGGTTCGAGGACCTCTGGCCTTTCGCCCCGCAAGGGCTGTTCGGCTGCATCCTCAACCATTGCGGTTCGCATCAAGTCCGGTCCTAGTTCCCGTGATGTCATACTGCAATTTTACAGCCTATCAAGAAATTGCCTCGACTTTGGACCGATTGGATCGGCACGCCCGATTCCCCTCCGTGCCAACATCCCTGAGACCGTTTTAGTACTCTTAATTAATGAGCAGGGCGAGAAAGAAAAAGGAACAGATGAACGGGAATTCTCTTGG
>JBGQDD010000373.1:0-3816 GCA_041495665.1 Candidatus Acidiferrum sp. | reverse complement strand
TAAAGTGCAACCAGCATCCCTGGATGCGCATGTTCGTCAACGTCACCAAGAGCCCGTTCTTCGCCGTCACCGGCCCCGATGGCAAGTTCGAAATCAAGGGACTGCCCCCCGGCGATTACACGCTGGCCTTCGTCCATGAAAAGCTGGGCGAGCAAACCATGAAGGTCACCCTGGCTGCAAAGGACAGCAAAACCGTGGACGCCACGTTCAAGCCCTAATCGCACCACTCGCCTTGTAGGGGCGCAGCATGATGCGCCCCTCTGGCGAACATCGTTACTGTAACTCGGCTTGGAATTTTCTTTCACTCTGTCAGGCGCCGAGAATTGGCAACCATCAAACTGGCAATTATGAGAGAACATTACGAGAACCGAATGCCATCACGAGGTTTTTCTGCTCTTACTAAGGACTTAGAACTAACCACTAACGACTGTCTTTCCGAGGAGGGCTATTGCTTCCCGTGATGCTCCTGATTTCCATTTTGCTCGGCCTCATCCCTCTCGCGGGAATCGGCTGGATCATCGTCTCCGGCACCCTCACCACCGTGGATGGCCTATTCGAGAGCCTGATCATGCTGAGCATTTCCGGGATCTTCTTCTTGAATGTTTTCTGGGAGCTTCGCGATCAGGGGCTTTTCGGGAAGAGTAAAGCTGCACCCTCGAAGCCGCCGCCCACGTCCGAAGAGAGTTAGTTTTGGAGTGCGGCAGCTTGCTGCCGCTTTTCCGGCTGCCAATACTTACAATGCTCCCGGCAGTCACTCGGGAGGCTGCATTCGTCACGCGGGAGTCAGCTCACTTTTTCCTGCTAAGCTGCTGACTGAAAGCTTTAGGAACAGTGCCGGTCAGAAAATGAGCCCGGCAACCAAGAAACGACATGGCCACGCCACCATCTTCCACTGAAACCGCTGCACAGACCGAAGCTGCCTTCGATCCTTCCTCCGAGAAGTCCCTCTCCTCCCCGCATCACAAAATGTCCCCGCGCAATCGGGCGCTGTTTTTCGTTACCGCTTGGCTGATCGTCCTCATGCCCTTCCTCTTCTGGTGGAACACTTGGTTTGGACGCCAGCTCCCCGACAGACAAATCAGCGAATACCTCCTAGACGAAAAGCACCCTCGTCACATCCAGCACGCTCTTGTCCAACTCGGTGAGCGCATGGGACGCCGCGACGCGGGCGTTACGCGCTGGTATCCGGAAATGATTCGCCTCTCTTCGCATCCCGTCGAGGAAGTGCGCAACACCGACGCCTGGGTCATGGGCCAGGACACTTCCGGCCCCGCCTTCCACGAAACGCTCCTCAGGATGCTCCAGGATCAATCCCCGATGGTCCGCGGCAATGCCGCCCTTTCGCTGGTCCGCTTTGGCGATGCTGCGGGCCGACCCCACATCGTCGCCCTCCTCCAACCCGCCAGAATCGTCGCTCCCAGCGCCGGCCACGTGACCGACACGGATAAATTAGGAACCGCCATCCATCAAGGCGGCCTCATTGCCAAGTTGCAAGATGGCCAGCAAGTCACGGAAGTGCGCTCGCCTATCAGCGGGCGCATTCGCACGCTCTCCGTAGCCGCAGGCTCGAACGTGACCGCCGGCGACGAAGTTGCCACCGTGGACCCCGGCGACGAACAAGTCTGGGAAGCCCTCCGCGCCCTCTACCTAGTCGGCCAAGTGGAAGACCTGCCCGCCATCCGCCCCTACCAGCGCGAGCTCCACGAAATCTCCGACCGCATCCGCCAGCAAGCCCTCCTCACCGAAAAATCCATCCGCGAACGCGCCGCCGCCCATCCCTAACGCACCTCCTCACCACGCGCAGGCTGTGGAGTGAATTTCAGGCTCGGAGATTCGCCATGCCACGTGAGAACTGGCCGTGATACATTGCGCCTGCCCGGTATTGCCGGCCCCCGGAGGCGGACTCATGCACAGACGCACATTCATGAACGTGACGGCCAGCGCCGCGGCGGCGCTGGCCGTCAAGCCCTTGGCGCTTGCCTCGGCGCAGGAACGGAAAAGTCCCGTCGTCTATCCCGATCCAGCGATTGAAGTGCTTGATCCGCGCTTCGCGAAATACAAGGTTGGCAACGCCGCGGTCGAGCGCTTGTATACCGGCACGCGCTGGTCGGAAGGCCCGGTGTGGTTTGCCGACGGCCGGTACCTTCTCTGGAGCGACATTCCCAACAACCGCATCCTGCGATGGCTCGAGGACACCGGAGAAGTCAGCGTCTTCCGCAGCCCCTCGAACTACTGCAACGGCAACTACCGCGACCGCCAGGGCAGGCTGCTCACCTGCGAGCACGACACGCGCCGGCTGACGCGCACGGAATACGACGGCACCATCACCGTGCTGATGGACCGTTTTCAAGACAAAAAGCTCAACGCCCCGAATGATCTGGCGGTGCATTCCGATGGCGCCATCTGGTTTACCGATCCAGGCTACGGCATAATGTCGAATTACGAAGGCCACAAAGCCACGTTCGAGCTGCCCGCCAACGTTTACCGCCTCGACCCCAAGGCGCGCGAGGCCACCGTCGTCGCCAGTGACATGGATAAGCCCAACGGTATTTGCTTCTCTCCCGACGAGAAAAAGCTCTACATCGTGGATACGGGAACTCCCCGCCACCCCGGCGACCCGCACCCGATTCGCGTCTACGACGTCATCGATGGCGTACGGCTCAAGAATGGCCGCTTGTTTGCCGACATGTCGCCCGGCTCTTCCGATGGCATCCGCTGCGACACGGACGGCAACGTCTGGTCGGCGGCCGGATGGGCTGGAGAAGGCTTCAATGGCGTCCACGTATTCGCGCCCGACGGCACCCTAATCGGCAAAATTCATCTTCCTGAAACGTGCGCCAACCTCTGTTTCGGCGGCGCCAAGCGAAACCGCCTCTTCATGGCCGCCAGCCAGTCTCTCTACGCCGTCTACGTGGATGCCCAAGGCGCCCAGATTCCTTGACTAAGTCGCCGCACGCGAAGTCCGTGCAAGGCGGCTAGAGACGTGCTCTGACCTCATCTCAGCGAATTGGCAGTGCTTATGAACATGGCACCTATATCGCAAAAATTGAAACGCCCTGAACTGGTTGTCTTAGCAATCTTCCTCGTTGTGTCGATGGGAGCCTGGGCAGTGTGGATGCATCGATGGAACGCGCAAGCCGCCCGGAGAGATGAGATGTATGCCTTGTACGCGATCGCGAGTGGAGGGGACCGTGCCAGCGTCAGGCGGCTCGCCGAATATCCCTCTCCGGAAGCTAAGCACCTCATCGAAAAGTTGGCACAAGATCGAAACGCCTTCTCGGACGCACGACTGGAAGCAATAAGTGTTCTTGGCGATGGACAACCCATTGATTCAAAGACGCTGGCCCCCTTGCTCTGGATCGACCAGCCATTTGACATTCGCCGTGCGGTTACGGGAATCTTTAAGCAGCGAGGATGCAGCGAGGAGTGTATGTCGGCGACCCTAACGGCACTCCACGCCATCTGGGCAGGACAACCCACACTTGAAGTGCGGCTAGATGCCCAAATTCCATTCTCCACGCCGCATGCACAAGAGAACTTGGTGTATTTCCACAAACAAACCGAGGAAGACTATTTTGTCCTATTAAACAGCAACCCTTGCCTCACGGGCAAAATCTTGCAGACCAATTACGGGGCAGACTCGAAATTTGTCGGTGAAATTCGGAAGAAAGTAGGACACTGCTGACTCACTCTGGGACGGGTGGCCATCGATAAGAGAGAAGGCGTTGTCAAGAGACACTTCTCCGTGGCAATGCTGTGAAGCACCGCGTGACTGCCAGAGTGGTTGAGGACCGAAGCTCTGGAACTCTCACGGTG
>JBGQDD010000372.1:0-3842 GCA_041495665.1 Candidatus Acidiferrum sp. | reverse complement strand
ATGTTTTTCTTGCGGCCCGTGAGTTGTAAATGGCCCGCCTCATCGAAGCGCCCGAGGTCGCCGGTCAACAGCCAGCCATCGACAATAGTTTCCGCCGTGAGCTCCGGCTCATTCAAGTAGCCCGCCATCACGGTCTTACTGCGAACAATAACTTCGCCTACGCCGTCAGCGGCCGGATTCACGATGCGCACTTCCATCCCCAGCAGCGGCTTGCCAACGGTATCCGCGCGAAACGGTTTCAAATCGTTGACCGTGATCGCCGTGCCGGCTTCCGTGAGTCCATATCCGTTGGCGACGGGAATGCCGAGATCGTAGAAAAATTGCAGCGTCTGCGGTTCGGTGAAAGCGCCGCCGACGATGATGGCGCGGAGCTCTCCGCCAAACGCATCGTGCACTTGCTTCAGCAGACGGCGGCTGATGCCGAGACGCGGCCGATTGTTCGTCAGCGCTTTGTTCACGCCGACGAGCAAATTGAAAATCTTACGTTTGCCGGGCGGCAGCGCGTCGAAGCGCGCCTGCAAACCTTTCTGCAAGTTTTTCAAGACGAGAGGGACGAGACTCACGTAAGTAATCTTGTATTTCGGGAACGCTTCGCGCACGTATTCGGGACGCAACGTGCGCAAATGCACGACCGTTGCGCCGCACGTGAACGGCCCGAAAAAACCGACCATAAAATCAATGGCGTGATTCGTCGGCAAAATGCTGAGGTAGCGCACGCCCGGCCAGAATGGATAAATCGATGTGAGCGCGACGCACTGCTCCAGATAATTTTCGTGCGTCATCATGCAACCCTTCGGCCGGCCGCCGGTTCCCGAGGAATAGACGATGCAGGCCGTGTCCGCACGTTTGCACGCGATGAAAACAGGCTCGCCCGCTCCGCGAAATTCTTCCCAGCGCCGCGCGCCGGCGAGATCGGCATTTGCGGGTGCTTCGGTGACCAGCACAGTTTGCACGTTTGTCGCGGCCGCGCGGCCAGCCGAGGCGGTGAGTTGCCGCCAGATCGGATATTCCGTGATGAGAATTGTAGCGCCCGAGTGCTTGAGCAGTTGCCAGTGCTCTTCGGGCGTGAGCTTGTAATCCAGCGGAACGAGGACGCCACCCGCGAAAAAAATCGCGTAGGCCGAAATCAGCCACTTGGACTGATTCGTCATGATGATGCTGGCGCGAGAGCCGGCGGAGAATCCGCCGTCCTGCAAAGCTTTGGCCAGCGGAAGCGCGCGTTCTTTGAACTCGCGGTACGTCAGGCGCTCTTTCTCGCGCTCGCGGTCCGCTTCGATCAGGCACACTTCGTTCGCAAACTGATCCAGCGCATCCCGCAGCGCTTCGCCGATGCATTGATACTTAGAGAGGTCGAGCATTACAGGCGGGACTGAATCCGCTCAGCCAGGGTTTTGAAGTCGCTGACGCCCTGAACCTCGTAATCGGGCAGTTCAATGTCGAAATGATTTTCGAGGCGCGAGAGCATCTCCAGCGTCTGCAGGCTGTCGATGCCGAGCTTCTTGAAAAAGTCGTCTCCCGGCGCGAGTGATCCCGCAGGGAGTTGAAAATGCTTCGTCGCCAGGTCCAGCACTTCCTGGGTGGTTTGTTCTAGCGTTCGCATAGAAAGGCCAATTTATCATCCCTGCGCCAAGAAGGAAAATTCACAGAGTCACAATTCCGGTGGCTAAGGCAGATACGGCATGGGGCCGGAATCTTCGACAAATTTCTTCAGGGCGGCCATGACGGCAGGACGAGTAAAGAGTTCGCAAAAGAGATCGATCTCGCGGCGAAGCTCATCGTGTGGAATAGGTTTGATGAACTTCTTGGCGGCCGCGCGCGCCACCGCGTCGTACTTGGTGATTTGCGCGGCGGTCGAGCGGGCGATGCGGAGAGCTTCGCCTTCACCAGCAAGTTGTGCGACTAGGCCCACGGCATGTGCCCGAGTCGCGTTAACGGTTCGCCCGGAGAAAAGCAAATCCCTGACGAAAGCATTGCCAAGATCACGTTTCAACCGCGGGATACCCCCGAAGCCGGGGATAAGTCCCAGGCGCAGCTCGGGAAACGCGAAGCGCGCCATTTTGTCGGCGACGATCATGTCGCAGGCCAAGGCAAGCTCGAGTCCTCCGCCAAAGCAGACGCCGTGAACGGCAGCAATCGTCACGAACGGTGCGGCATCGATGGCATTGAGAACGGCATGAATGCGTTGTAGAAAATCGCGAACGCCAGCGAGCCGTTCTTTTTCAGGAAGGGCCGCGGCGCCGTGGTACAGCTCGCGCAGGTCCGCACCGGCGGAGAAAACGGACTTGCGCGCGCTCACGATAATGCAGACGGAAGTCTCGGGCACAAGCACACCAAACGCAGCAACAAACTTTTCAAGCTCCGCGAGCATGGCCGAGCCGATTTCATTGGCAGGCTCATGATCGAGCGTCAGCTCGATCACGCCTTCGCGCCATTCCCAACGCAACGTCTTGCCGATGAAACTTTTCATGCCTTTTGCCTGTTGACCGTTTCGCGGCTACCTTTCGAATCGTACATGGCATTGATTTCGGAAGCATAGCGCGCATTGATGGCGTCGCGTCGAAGTTTGCCGTTGGCGGTGAGTAACCCGTTCTCCGGGGTAAAGACATCGCCGGCAATCGTGAAACTTCTGATCTGACGGTAGTGCGGGAGCTCTGGATTCACGGCGTCGAGGGCCGCTTGGACGGCTGCGGATTCGACCGCACCAGTCACGAGTGCGCAGAGATAACCGCGCCCGTTTCCGACCACCACGACCTGTTGCGCCGCGGGAAGAAGCCGCGCAATCTTTTCCTCGATCGGCTCGGGCGCAATGTTATGCCCGGAATTCAAGATGATCAGGTTCTTGATGCGGCCGCTGATGCGCCAATTCCCGCGAACGTTGACTTCGCCCTGATCGCCGGTGTGGAACCATCCGTCTTGCAGCACGCGGGCAGTTTCTTCCGGGCGGTTCCAGTAGCCGGAGAAAATGTGCGGCCCGCGCACAACGATCTCTTCGTTATCGCCGATCTTCATCTCGATTCCGGCAGTCACCGTGCCGACGTAGCCCGGCTCGACGGGCACGCGCGGGTCGTCCAGCGTGCAAATGCCGGTGGTTTCCGTGAGCCCGTACGCTTGGAGCACCGGAATGCCCAGCATCAGGAAAAACTGCTGCGTCTCCGGAGCAAGCGGCGCGGAACCGCAGATCAGCGCGCGCAGATGCGGGCCGAAGCGCTCGCGAATCTTTCGAAAGATGAGCGCGCGGCCGAGCGCGAGCCACAACGCATCGAGTGCGCGGCCGCGCCCGACGTGCTTCCTTTGCCAGGCGGCGCGTGCTCTTGTAAATAACGAACGGATGACCGCGGGCCGCTTTGCGATGGCGTCTTCGACGCCACGCCGGACACGCTCCAGCAGCGTGGGTACGTTCAGGAAATAATTCGGTGCGGCCAGACGAATTTCGTCGGCGAGCTTGTTGAGGTCCGTCGAAAGTGTAAGAACGCTTTCGCGCGCGAGGCAGGACAGCATCAAGATCGTGGACGCCGCGAAATTGAATGGCAGGTAGTGAAAGACGCGGTCGGGTTCGTGGGTCGCACCCATCAACTGATCGAGGCGTTCCGTAGTGCAGGAAAGCATGTGCGTGAGGTTTCCGACGTTCAGGCAAACGCCTTTCGGCTCTCCCGAAGTTCCGGAAGTATAGATGATGGTGGCGATATCGCTGTCCTGGCAAGGACGGGGCGCATCGGGAAGCCGAGGTTGCGGCGCGGATTGGCGCAGGACTTCATCGAAAAGCACACGGCGCGGAGCCTCGGGCCAAGCTTGGGCAACGCCTTCACCGAGTGCGGCCTCGTTCACAAAAATCAGACGCGGCT
>JBGQDD010000371.1:0-3851 GCA_041495665.1 Candidatus Acidiferrum sp. | reverse complement strand
AATCTGCATATGGTTGTGCACCAGGCGTCTGGGAAGAAATTGGGTTATGGAGAGCTTGCTGCGGCGGCAGGAAAACTGGAAGTACCGAAAAAAGAGGTGATAAAACTCAAGGCGCGAAGCGAATGGCGCTACATCGGAAAAGGCACGGCGAGCTATGACCTGAAGGACATGTGTACCGGCAAAGCGGCGTACGGGCAGGATACGCGCATGGAAGGAATGCAGTATGCGAGCGTGGCGCATCCGCCGGTTTTCGGCAGCAGTGTGAAGTCGGTCGATGACAAGGCGGCGCTAAGCGTCGTCGGGGTGAAGCAGACCCAAACGATCGATGCGTTCAAACCGCCTATCGGTTTTCAGGCACTCGGCGGCGTGGCGGTGCTGGCGGATAACACCTGGGCGGCGATGCAGGGAAGGAAAAAGCTGAAGATCGAGTGGGAGAAGAGCCCGCACAGCGTTTGGAACTCGGATGCCTATAAGAAGGAGTTGCAGGAGACGGCGCGCAAGCCGGGAAAAGTTGCGCGAGAGAACGGCGACGTTGACGCGGCCTTTGCAAAGGGCGGAAAAATCGTTGAGGCGGAATACTACGCTCCGTTGCTGGCGCATGCCTCGATGGAACCGCCGGCTGCGCTGGCGGTGTACCGCGACGGCAAAGCGGAAGTGTGGGCGGCGACGCAGGGCCCGCAAGGCGCGCGGGATGCCGTCGCGCAAGCACTGGGACTGAAGAAGGAAGACGTGACCGTGCATGTGACGCTGCTCGGCGGCGCATTCGGCCGGAAGTCATTCCCCGATTTTGCCGTGGAAGCAGCGGTGCTTTCCAAAAAAACGGGAAAGCCCGTGAAAGTGGTCTGGAGTCGGGAAGACGACATCAAGTTCGACGCCTACCACTCCGTGGCGGCGATGTATATGAAGGCGGCGCTCGGACCGGACGGAAGACCCACCGCCTGGTTGCAGAGAACCGTGTTTCCGCCCATCGGATCGACGTTTGACCCCAGCGCGAATTATTCCGCGCCGGACGAACTCGGGCTGGGCTTCACGGATATCCCGTTCGCATTGCCAAGCTTTCGCGCGGAGAACGGGCCCGCGACGACCCACACGCGGATCGGCTGGTTCCGGTCTGTGGCCAACATCTATCATGCGTTCGGAATTCATTCGTTTGCGGATGAACTGGCGCACGCGGCCGGAAGAGATCCGCTGGAGTACCTGCTGCAATTGCTCGGACCGGACCGCGTCGTGCCGAGAACCGAGCTCCCGAAAGAATTTCCGAATTACGGCGCGGAATACGAGCAGTATCCGATCGATACCTCCAGATTTCGCCGCGTGCTGACGCTGGCCGCGGAAAAGGCCGGGTGGGGAAAGCAGAAGCCGGGCAACGGCTACGGAATCGGTGTGGCGATGCATCGCAGCTTCCTGACCTACGTGGCCACCGTGGTGCAGGTGCAGGTGGATGATGCGGGCCAAGTGCGCATCAAGCGCGTGGATACAGCTGTGGACGCAGGTACGGTCGTAAACCCTGAAATGGTGAAACAACAGATGGAGGGCGCGGCAGTGATGGGCACGAGCCTGGCTCTCTACGGGGAGATCACCGCCACCAACGGCGTGATCGACCAATCCAATTTCAATGATTTCCAGATGGCGCGGATGAACAATGCGCCGCGAGAAACAAACGTCTACATCGTGCCGAGCGATGCGCCACCGGCGGGAATTGGTGAACCCGGGCTGCCACCGTTTGCGCCCGCACTATGCAACGCGATTTTTGCCGCGACTGGTAAGCGCATTCGGGAATTGCCGCTTTCCAAGGCCGGGCTGGCCTAGAGTCCTGCGCAAAACAAGCATGGAAATCATTTTTTCGCTCGCCGCGGCTTTGCTCTAGATTCTGTCCTAGGGAGCCTGCAAAACTTCCACGCCGTACGGAGCGAGTTCCACGGATTCTCCCTGGCGGTCGCTCAGCAGCATCTTCATTTTTTTTCCCAGGTCAACCTTTTGACTTTCTTGCGCAAAATTGATCAGCACAATGACACGCTTCCCCGCGCCACTCCGGAAGGAGACTTCGACCTGATCTGGAGCGGATGCCAAGGCTGGTCCGACTCCGCTTTCTTTCACCATCCACTCCGCCGCCGTTTTCATGAGCTTCTCGTCGAGAATTGCACCAATATAGGTGATCTTTCCCTTGCCATAGGCGCGCGTGATGGCCGCCGGCTGGTCGTCCAACCATCCATTGCTTTTTCCGTATCGCATCAAGACCTGGGTGTCTGAACTGAGCGCACTCAATTGCTCGGCCCAGACGCTAGCCTGGCCGTTGCCCCACTTGCCGGAGACGCTGAAGTCCTTTTCCAGCGCGTAGTACTGCTCGACGCGGCCGCCCAAAGCGTCCGCCAGGTATCCAGGCTGCCGCTGAGGCAGCAATTCGTTGTGCTCGTCCTTGAGCCCGCTGCGCGGTCCTAACACCAAGTGCCCCCCACTGCGCACGTAGCTCAACAAATGTTCGGCGATATCCTTGGGGAGTACGTTTAGATCCGGGGCCATCACCAACTTGTAGCCCTCGAGCGGCGCTTTTGCGCTGATCACATCTACCGACTGCGCGAGTTTTCTCAAGGCGTGGTAATAGCTCTTCAGCAGACTGATGTCGTCGTACTTCTGAGTGTGCTTCTGAAATTGGATGGCCCAATGACTGTCGTAGGAATACAGCAAGGCAACTTCCGATCGCACCGTGGTGCCGCGAAATGCTTCCTGAACCTTCGAGAATTCCCGGCCCAACTGGCTGACTTCCTGGTAGACCGGCACGGGTGTTCCATCGGCGCCGAGCAGCGTTCCGTGGTATTGCTCCTGCCCATTCAACGCGCTGCGCCATTGCCAATAGCCAACTTCGTCCGCGCCGTGAGCGACGGCCTGCCAAGCCATCGCGCGGGTCTCGCCTTTGTTGAGAAAATTGTTGATTCCCGCCCAGTTCACCGCGCCGGGCTGCGTCTCCATCACCCAAAAATTTTCACGTTTGAAGCCGCGCGTCAGATCGTGGCTCAAGCCGTTGAAATCCGGATCGAGATGCCCGCTCCCCACATAGTCGTCCCAGGAGGCAAACGTCAGCGGTTCGGTCATCAGGTAGTGGTCGAAGCCGTCAAAGAAACCCATGAAATTGCCGGTGATAAACTGTCGCGGCTCCGCATACTTTCGAATCATTGCAATCTGGTTCGTCTGGTAATCATTCCACGTGTCGGTGACGAATCGTTTCCACTCTAGCTGCAGTCCCGGATTGTGGCCGCCCACGGGGATCGGGATTTCGCTCCAATTGTCGTAGGTCTCGCTCCAATAGGCCGTCGTCCAGAACGCGTTCAAATTCTCCAGAGTCTTGTACTCGCTTTGCAGCCACTCCTGAAATTTCTTTTGCGTGAGCGCGTCGTACGACATCAGCGCGTAACCATATTCATTGTCGATCTGCCATCCGGCAACGTCTGGGTTGTGGCCGAAACGCTTCGCCATCTCCGCAGCAATCTTCCGGCAATATTCGCGGTAGACCGGTGAAGTTGCGGAGGCATGAGCCCGGTTGCCGTGAGTGACGCGGCGCCCGTCAGGTTCCACGCGAAGGATCTCGGGATACTTCTGGGTGAGCCAGGCGGGCGGAGTGGCCGTCGGCGTTCCGAGGACGCTCACGATATGGTGCTTCGCGGCCGCTGCGATGGCGCGCTCGAGCCAGTCCAGATCGTAGTGCCCTTCCGAGGGCTCCAGCCTGCTCCAGCTGAATTCCGCCATCCGGACGACTTTGATGTTCGCGGCTTCCATCAATCGCAGGTCTTCTTCCCAGCGTGACTCCGGCCATTGCTCCGGATACCAGGCGGTTCCCACAAGAATTGCGTCATGTT
>JBGQDD010000370.1:0-3865 GCA_041495665.1 Candidatus Acidiferrum sp. | reverse complement strand
GGAAGTCCTCGACTCGCTTCCTACGCCCGCGCTTGGCAACGAAAGCGGTGCGCAAGTAAAACAACACACTTACGGCCAAGTCAGCGCGGTGATGTCGGGCCGCGACAAGACCCATGTCCTGCGCCTCTGGGTGCATCGTCCCGCGGGCTGGCGTTTGCTCGTCTATCACGAAGTAGCCCTGCGCCAGCAGCCCTCCACTCCGACGGGTACCGGCGTGAAAGAGTGCGAGAACCCCTGTAAGTTCGTGCCCTACAAACCGAAAAACGAAGCCGAACAAGGAATCATCGCTTCCTGGCAGGCGCTGGAGACCGGCGTCACCAACCATGACGCTGCCGCCTGGTCTCCGCATATCGCTGAAGAATTTACGATGCTGGGTTCGACCAACGATCATCCCCTCACCAAGGCCGACCGCATCGCCACCCTCAATTTGCAGAAGCAAACCGGCTTCGCCTCCGCACCGGCCCCGCTCGTTTCGGCGCAGATGTTTGACTTCGGAGACGCCGTCGTGATGACCTGCCAGCATCAGCCCCATACCGGCAAGCCGGTTCATGTGAGCCGCCTGTGGATCAAGCGGAATGGTCAGTGGGTCATGTCCATCAGTTATCAGACGACCATGCAGGCCGCCCCGGCCAAGTCCTGAAGAGTTTTTTCTCGTTCTTCCTTAGTACCTGGTCTTCGTAGGAGCTGCACATGAACTTTCATCTTCGTTCCGATGTCTCCGGTGTCTTTTTGCTCGGAAGTGTCTTCCTGGGTCTTGCTGCTTCCCCAGTGCTTCGCGCCGAGGATACTCAAGCACTCCTTCAATCCGATCGCGCCCTGCTTCAGGCTTTTACAAACTCAGATAAAGCCGCCCTCGCGCCGCTCCTCGATTCCAGCTTCACTTGGATCAATTCGAACGGCGTGCGCCTGACCAGGCAGCAAGTCCTCGATAATTTGCCTGCCGTCGCAAACTCCGGCGTTGAAACCCAGGCCCGCTCCTACGGCAACTCCGCCATCGTCAGAGCAAATCGCGGAGCCATGAACGTACTGCGCGTCTGGGTCCGGCGCGGTTCCGCCTGGTGTTTAATTCACTATCAGGAAGTCCTGCAGGTGCCGAAGTCCGAGGCGCCCGCTGCGGACCCCGGTTCGGTTGTGTGTGAAAATCCCTGCAAGACCATTCCTTTTCAACCGGAGACGCAATCCGAGAAGGAAGCCATTTCTTCCTGGCAGGGCGTAATGAAAGCCATGTCGGAAAATGATGCGGATGCCTATGTTTCTCTGATCGCCGATGAATTCACCGCCACGGATACCCACCACGACCATCCTTACGCCAAGCCCGACCGCATCGCGCAAATCAAGAAACAGAAGCTCGCAGGGAACAGGTCCGTGCCGCCTGCTTTACTCTCCGCTCAGATGTTCGATTTTGGAGACACGGTAATGATGATCGCCCACGAGCAGCGCCTGAACGCGAAAGCGTTTTTCAATACGCGCATGTGGGTGAAGCGCGACGGCCGCTGGCAAATGCTGTTTAGTTTCAATACCAGGATCGAGTAATTGGGTTTTCGGCCCGATTCCTGTATTTCTTCCAGGTTTAGCGGTGGGTTTGTCCCGGTAGAACTTCTGTCCCGGGAACGCTACACGCCAGCAATCAGGCGCTTTGGTACAGCTTGGTGAGAACAAATTCGCGGTGCCCCAGCGCTTCCGCGCAAGTCAGCCGTCCATTGCAGGTGCGAAGCATGACATCGATCAGCCGGTCTCCCGCCTCGTCGAGCGTCATTTCCCGGCGCAGAATTCCCGAGACATCCAGGTCGATGTGCTCGCTCATCGTGCGTGCTGTTTTGGGATTCGCCGTCAGCTTGATGACCGGTTCAATCGGATTGCCAATGACGTTTCCCTGGCCGGTGGGGAACAGGTGCACGACGAACCCCGCGGCAGCCTGGAGAGTTATACACTCAGCCGCTGCGGAGGAAGTATCCATGTAATAGAGCCCCGGACCTTTCGCGGGCGCCTCGGCGGGCTTCAGCACATCAATGTACTTCGTCCTCTGGCCGATCTTTTGCAGGTTACCGAAGGCCTTCTCCTCGATCGTCGTCAGGCCACCGATTATATTGCCCTTGGTGGGTTGCGACTCGCTCAAGTCGCTGGTCTTGTGACGGTCGATCACCTCTTGATACGCGCGGAACACCTGCATGAATCTGTCTCCGACTTCTTTCGTGGCGGCGCGGCTTGCGCACACAAGTTCGGCTCCGGTCAGCTCGGAGGTTTCACCAAAACAGCTAGTCACGCGCAGCGGATCCAGCTTATCAATTAGATTGCCGACGGTCGGGCACGAACCAAGCCCCGATGTGGTGTCGCTCTCTCCGCATTTGGTCGAAACGTACAGCTCCTCAATCGAGCAGAGTTCGCGCCGCTTCTCGCTCGCCCATTGAACGAATTCCTGCGCCTTGCGTGCGGCGCTGGCTATCGTGCTGAGGTCGCCGTGCTCCTCGATCGCAAAGCCGGCTACCGGCTTGCCGGTTTTGGCTATGCCGTCAACGATTCGGCTGGTCCAGCCGGGTTCAATGCCGATGACCACGCACGCTGCGACGTTCGGATTCGAACCCATCCCGATCAGCGTTCGGAAGAAAAGCTCGAGATCCTCCCCGAACTGCAGCCGCCCATACGCGTGCGGAAGCGCCAGCGTGCCCTTGATGTTATTTGCCACCGCTTCGGCCGCCGCGTTTGACAGATCGTCAAGCGGCAAGACGACCACATGGTTTCGAATGCCCACGCGGCCGTTCTCGCGCCGATAGCCATGAAATTGATAGCGCCCCATCTTTACCACCTCTTGGTTTTTAGGTTGTGTACGTGTACGTGATGGCCTTTGCCGATATTTGCGACGGCGTGCCCGACGTCGTGGCCATATTTCAACACCGTGTCGCCCGATTTGATCTCCCTCAGCGCAATCTTGTGGCCTAGGGGCACCGCGTCGAGAGACTTGAGCGCTACGGTCTCATCCGTCTCCATGATCCAGCCGGTGAGATCTTGCCCTGCTTGGGCATTCTCAACGACCATCACTCCGACAGTGTCGGCTTTGTCGTGGACGATAAAATGGGTAGCCATGCTCTCTCCCTCGTCAGTTCGACGAATGAATAAATCAAGTCTTTTCGCTCTTTCTTGTCGGCGCCGGCGTGCTGCTTCCGGCGAGCAGGCGCGTGACTTCGGCGGCGGCCTCGGTCACCTCGATCCGCATCGTTTTCTCCGCCAGACCGGCGTCGCGCACTTCGATCGCACCGATCAACGCGCGTAACCCCTGCATACTTTTTCTGGATCGTTCCCCGGAACGTTGCGGATGACTCAACCCCAGCGCCCGCCAGCGCCAAATCCGCCCGTGAAGCATTCCGATCATGGAAGAGAGTGTCTGGCTTCCCGCTCCTTCAAACAGCACGTCATAAAAGTGATTTTTTGCTTCGAGAATGAGTTCTGGGTTTCCGTTGCCATAGGCTTCCCCGATCACGTCGAGCGCTCGTTCCAACTCTTCGACCTGCTCCCCCCCAGCGTTCTCCACGAACAACCGGGCGGCCAGGCCTTCGAGTACCGCCCGGATGGAATACAAATCCCGCGCTTCCTCGAGCGTAATCTCGCGTACGACAGGCCCTTTATTGGGGATGATAGCGATGAGCCCTTCGGATTCGAGCTGACGCAGAGCCTCACGAATCACTGTGCGCGATACTCCCATCATCGCGATGAGCTCGCGTTCGACGAGCCGGATGCCGGGAGGCAGTCGGCCTGCGATGATCGATTGCCGTAGTTCGTCGAGAACTTGTCGGCGCAAGGGAGCGGCCGACTTGGGAATCATGGGAAGTGCGGCCGAGGGCATAGGCATTTGGCTTGACTGTTGCATCAT
>JBGQDD010000369.1:0-3867 GCA_041495665.1 Candidatus Acidiferrum sp. | reverse complement strand
GCTCGTTGTCCGTGGCATAAGCCACCGTGCCCGCCGGCGTTTCGATTCGAAAGCCCAGGCAGCCCTGGGGATGATTCAGCCAGCGCGTCGTGATTTTGTTTTCACCCACCGTAAACGAATCGCCGCCGTCCACTTCCTTGAACTTCCGCTTGGCGCTCATCGCCGACATGTCCACCGGAAAATAGGGCAGCGCCATTTGCGCTTCGAAAACTTGTTTCAGGCTGTCGCGCCCCAGATATTTCGACCGGAAGCTGTAGAAATGGAATTCGTTGTTCTCCACATACAAGGGCGAGAAAAACGGAATCCCCTGGATGTGATCCCAGTGATAGTGCGTGACCAGGATATGCGTCCCGGGAGCTTTCCCGCCGTTTGGCGCGGCCCAACGGCTCCCCAGCATGCGCAGCCCCGTGCCGCAATCCAGAATGAATTGCGTGCCGTCCGGCGCAATCAGCTCCAGGCAAGGCGTATTTCCGCCGTAGCGCCACGTCGCCGGGTCTACCGTCGGCGTTGATCCGCGCACGCCCCAAAAACTTAATTTAGCGATGGGAACAGTCATTGCTCTGAGCGCAAAACCCCTGTGTGAACGCTCGTTCCGCACCAACATGCGCGGAACGGGAAGCTCGTTTCATGGTCGCAGCCGAGGCAGGGAGCGTCAATCAATTCGCGGAGGCAAAGTGTCATAGTGCGTAATAAGCACGGGAAAGGGCTGCACCACCGCCATCGAGCGGGTAGAATGGGGCGGATGGCCGCCCATTCCCACGATCACGAGCACGCCGGTCATTCGCATTCCCAGGACCACGGTCTCGCCGGCCACAGCCACCCCACGCTACGCCCCTCCGTCCTTGGATGGGCCATGGCCGCCACTCTCGGTTTGGTCGTAGCGGAGATTTTTGGCGGCATTCTCGGCCGCAGCGTCGCCTTGCTGAACGACGCCGTTCACAATCTTTCCGACGTTCCCGCGCTCGGCATTTCCTATCTCGCGATGCGCTGGGCCCAGCGCCCCGCCGATAGCGAAAAGACCTACGGCTATCACCGCGCCGGCACACTCGCTGCTTACACCAACGCCTTTGTCCTCGTCCTGCTTTCGCTCTGGCTCGGCTACGAAGCTTTCGAACGCTTCCGCTCCCCCGTGGAAGTGGTCGAAAGCTGGATGATCTGGACTTCCGTTGGCGCGCTCGCCGTCAATGGCGGCATCACGCTCGCTCTCGTCCGCGGCAGGGGCGACCTCAATCTGCGCAGCATCCTCGTTCACAATTTTGGCGATGCGCTCTCTAATGTCGCCATCATCGGCGGCGCGCTGATCATCCATGCCACCGGCGCGCAGTGGATCGACCCGCTTCTCGGCCTGGCCATCGGCCTGCTCGTGCTGTGGTCCAGCATCGGCATACTGCGCGAATCTTCGCACATACTTTTGGAAGGCCGTCCTCTCGATTTGCGCGTTGAAGATGTCGCTCGGGCTATCTTGAAGATTGAAGGCGTGCAGGAAGTCCACGACGTGCACCTCTGGTCCCTCGGCGGCGGCCATCATGCCCTCAGCCTCCACGCCCGCATCCCGGATATGCACCTCGACGAATGCGAACGCCTGCTCGCTTCGATTAAGGAAGTTGCGTCAAAGAAATTTGGAGTTGACCACACCACCGTGCAGTTGGAGCGCGCCGGCCTGCCGGCACAGTCCGGCTACGTCATGCCCGAGCCCGTGAAAAAATAGCCTTCACGCCGGCAATCGAAAATTCAATCCGCGTTGTTCGTTGAATTGTCGCGTTGCGTCCAGATCCAGCGCATCCTGCGTGACCGTGTGGCGCAAACCCTGGCTGGTGATGTAGCGCAGCGTCCCTTTTTCCCAGGCGTAGGCCACGGCGAAAAATACCGTTCCATCCCGCCGCACAAAAACAAATTCCTCGTTGTCGGTGGGTGCGGCGCTGGCCGCTTCCGCCGCCGGCGCAGGCGTCGCCGCCGTCACTGGCTGAGGAGCTCTGTAACGCCGGCGCGTCTCAGTAGCTTCGGCGTCCGTGGCTTCTGGCTGCGCACCCTCCGCCGCCGAATCTTCTTCTACCGCCGCCGCAGTACCCGGCAGGAAAAACCCGCCCTCAAAAAACGGAAAGAAAAAGGGAACTTGAACCCCGCGCCTCTGCAAGCTCACCGTCCCTGCCCCGCACGTCGCAGCCGCGTGCGCCGCATCGAATCCCAGCCCCGGCGCTGAATTACAATCTGATCTAACACTAATATCCCCGCCATCCATGTGCCTTCGCGCGGTGACCTGCCGCCGGGTGTTCCTTACGGCTGACGTCCCCGTTTTCGGACGCACCGCTCCATTCCTGAGCACCACCCGCGTCCCGGGCACCGGCTGCGCAGTCGTCGCGTGCGGAGCCTGCATCACCAACCTCGGCGCCACAGCAATGGCATGGGAAACCGGCGGCATCATTCCGCGCCCTTGCGCCTGCACGCCTGCCGGGAGAATAACTACAAAACCTGCGAGGATGATCTGGCGGACCATGGCTCCCACCTGAAGGCCCGGCCTACCGAGCCTTTCTCCAACAATCTTTGCACCAATACCCAATAAGAAGGATGCGCCCATCGCAGCAGCGGTTTCAATCCAATTCATTCGCCTGGGCTAAGTTCTCCCCTCGTCATGTCCCCACGCCGCGCCCTCCAATGCAAGGTGCTCATCCCCTACTCCCTATCCCCTGTTCCCTGTTCCCTGTTCCCGATTCCCTATCCCCTATTCCCTCCCACTGTGCTATAACCGTCCAGCCGTGGAACGCGCCGCGAAGTGGGAGCTAGCCCAGGTCCAGGCCGAGCCGGCACAGGCCGCAGCTCAATCCGCTGCGTCTTTGCAGGCTGGCCAGAGTCCCGTCGCTCGTAACGAAGATCCTTCGCGGTATTGTCCCGTCTGCTCGCAGCGGTTGGAGTCGCGGCGCTGCAAGTTGATCTGTTCCGTGTGCGGCTACTACATGTCCTGCTCGGACTATTATTAGCCGCCCGGCGATTTGACCGCTGCCCGGTCTTCGACTACGATTCATCGCTCAGGGATCATCCCTATTTTGATAAGCTTTAGGGCTCCGGCCCGGGTTGCCGCCGGAACCGCTTTCCGATGAGGAGGAAACTAACGTGGCTTTGAAGATGACGAACCGCGAAGTGGATGGCGTGGCCGTGGTGGCGCTGGACGGCCGCATTGTGCTCGGCGAAGAAAGCAACGCGCTGCGCGAAAAAGTGAAGGCCCTGATTGCCGAAGGGAAAAAGAAAATCGTCCTCAACATGGACAACATCACGTTCATTGACAGCGCCGGGCTCGGTACGCTCGTCGCCGCGCATCACAGCGTGAAGACGCAGGGCGCCTCGTTGCGCCTCTGCCACCTGGGCAGCAAGTTCCAGGAAGTCCTGCAAATCACCAAACTGCTGACCGTCTTCGACGTCTTCAACACCGAAGCCGAAGCCGTCTCCAGCTTCTCCAAGCCGTCCTGACGTCCGGAACCAACGACTCTTAAATGCAAAGGGCACGTTCCCGCGTGCCCTCCGTTTCTCTTATCGATTCGCTGCGTCCGCTTCCACGCCGCATGAAGCCGCTGCCCAAACCCGTCAGGAAATCATTTAAAGCCACGCTCGAGCGCATGGCCTCAAACCTTGGCTGGGTGATCATTCGCATCCCCGTGAACGTCCCGAAAACTTGGGGTGTGCGCGGCATGCTCAAGGTAAAGGGCGAAATTAACGGCTTCGCGTTCCGTACTTCTCTGTTCCCCACGCGGGAGGGGCGCCACATTCTGCTGGTCAACAAACGAATGCAAAAGGGAGCGCGAGCCGCGGAAGGCAGTGTTGCTCGTTTCCAGATTGAGCTCGACAGCGAAGAACGGACGGTAATCATTCCCGATG
>JBGQDD010000368.1:0-3879 GCA_041495665.1 Candidatus Acidiferrum sp. | reverse complement strand
GCCGCTATTCTCATGGGCTCAGCTTTCTGGCCAACTACACCCTCGCCAAGACTTTGACCAACGCACCGGACTTCCGTTCGGCGATGGACGAATCATCGATCCCCCAAAACAACCTGAATCTGAACCTTGAAAAGGGTCCGGGCTGTGACGTCCGGCATCGCTTCGCCCTGAGCAGCGTTTACGATATTCCCGCCTTCCGGCGGAAGGAATGGATTCGCCTGGTAACCCAGGACTGGCATTTCTCGACCATCTACCAGGTCCAATCGGGAATGCCTCTCACGATCTCCGTGTTCGGGGATACGGCGAACTCCGGGACCGTGCTGGGCGAGAATCCGATCCGAGCCAACGTTACAGGCCAGCCCGTGTTTGGCACGGGCACGCACACCGCTACGGAGTGGTTTAATCCCGCCGCGTTTGCCGCGCCCCCGGCGTTTACTTACGGCAATGCCGGCCGGAACTCCGTGTATGGCCCGCCCATGCAGACCCTGGACTTCGCGCTGGCACGAGCCTTCCGCATCAGCGAGAGAACCAATTTCCAGTTCCGTGCGGAAGCATTCAACGCGTTGAATAAGGTAAACCTGGGCACGCCGAACCGCTTTGTGAACACGCCGCAGTTCGGAACCATCACCATGGCCATGACGCCAGGACGCGAAATCCAGTTGAGCGCCAGGCTCTCGTTCTAAGATCCAGGAAATAACGGGCCACTAGCCAGCGACGTGACGCCTTGAGTGCAGGGCGCGGGCGTGCTATTTTGAATTGTTGCCCCGGAGTGGCGGAACTGGCAGACGCGCCGGACTCAAAATCCGGTGGCCGCAAGGCCGTGTGGGTTCGACCCCCTCCTCCGGGACCACCTCCCGATCTCCCAGCCAGCGCAGAAATCCCGGATCGAGTGCCAATCCAGGGAAGACTGCAAAAAAAGAGTGTGGTTCTAGCATTCAAACGGTTTAATATAGGCCCGCCCGGCCTTTGAGACGGGTTGCTCTCGATTGCCAAATCGAATCGCGGAACCTCGAAGGAGCCTCATGCCACGCTTTCGTTCGTTGTGCCTCGTAGTTCTTGTGCTTTGCGCGTTTCTGGTTCGCGGCAGCCATGCTGCCGATACGTTGGGTGAGAGTCCGGCGCGAACGTATCTGCACAAGAATTGGCAGATTCAGTCGTCGTGCGAAGTGAAGGCCGCCGGCGAGCAAATTTCCTTGGCAGGCTTCGACGCAAAGGGCTGGCACAAGTCCGACGTTCCGGCAACAGTAGTGGGTGCGCTCGTCACGGACAAGACCTACCCCGATCCAAACTATGGGACAAATTTGAAGTCCCTTCCGGGGATGAACTATTCCGACAAAACTTTTTTTGCCAATCAGGAAATGCCGGAGGGGAGTCCTTTTCGGTGCTCGTGGTGGTATCGCACGGAGTTCACACCGGCGGCAGGAGAGGCGAAGAAAACGGAGTGGCTAAATTTTCTGGGCATCAACTACCGTGCGAACATCTGGATCAATGGGAAGAAAGTGGCGGACGCGAACGACGTAGCAGGCACCTACCGCTCCTACGAATTCAACGTAAGCAAGTTTTTGCAGCCGGGGAAGGCGAATGCGCTAGCGATCGAGGTGTTCGCTCCGGGAAAAGATGATCTGGGGATCACCTGGGTGGATTGGAATCCGACGCCTCCCGACAAGGATATGGGAATTTGGAAGGAAGTATTTCTGAGGTCGAGCGGGGATGTGGCGGTGCGCAATCCGTTCGTGGCCTCCAAGCTGGACGCGGAATACAAGACCGCCGAGCTGACCATCAGCGGGGAAGTGCGCAACGTATCAAATGAACCCGTGAAAGGCGTGCTGCGGGCGGAAGTCGATGGCATGAAGTTGCAGCAGGCTGTGGAACTGCAGGGCGGCGAATCGAAGACCGTGAAGTTTGCGCCGGAACAATTCGCAAAGTTGAATCTGGCGCATCCACGTTTGTGGTGGCCCTATCAGATGGGGACGCCCAATCTTTATACGGCAAAGTTGTCGTTCGAGATCGGAAAGCAGATTTCGGACGCGGCGAGCGTGACGTTTGGAATTCGCGAGGTTACCTCGGAACTGACGGACAAGGGCCACCGGTTGTTCAAAGTCAACGGGAGAAGAGTATTGATCCGTGGGGCGGCTTGGGCGCCGGATCTCCTTTTCCGGTGGTCGTCGGCGAGGTTGGATACGGATCTGGCATACGTGCGCGATCTGGGCATGAACACCATCCGCCTGGAAGGGCGGCTGGACCGCGACGAATTCTTTGAGAAGACGGACCGTCTGGGAATTCTGGTGATGCCGGGGTGGACGTGCTGCGATGCCTGGGAGCGCTGGGACGATTGGAAGGGCGATCAGAGCAGTGTTGCGACGGCTTCGCTGCGCGACCAAATCACCCGGTTGCGGACTCATCCGAGCGTCTTTGTGTGGCTTAACGGCAGCGATGGTCCACCGCCTGCAAACGTCGAGAAAACGTATTTGGACATCGAGAAAGAGTTGCAGTGGCCGAATCCCGTGGTTTCGTCCGCTTCAGAACAAAAGGCGGCGTTCAGCGGAGCATCGGGTGTAAAAATGACCGGCCCCTACGAGTATGTGCCTCCGGTGTATTGGCTGGCCGACACGGAAGCGGGCGGCGCCCACGGCTATAACACGGAGACGAGTCCGGGGCCGGCGATTCCGACGCGCGAATCCTTGGAGAAGTTCATCCCCAAGGATCATCTCTGGCCTATCGATGAAGTCTGGAATTATCACGCGGGTGGCGAGCGCTTCACGACCGTCAATGTTTTTACCGATGGGTTGAACCGGCGCTACGGACCAGCGGCGTCGCTCGATGATTACGAGCGCAAGGCGCAAGCCATGACCTACGACGGCCAGCGCGCCATGTTTGAAGCCTACGCGCGCAACAAATACACGTCCACGGGCGTGATTCAGTGGATGCTGAACAACGCCTGGCCTTCCCTGATCTGGCATCTCTACGATTATTACCTGGTGCCGGCGGGCGGGTATTTCGGCGCCAAAAAGGCTTGCGAGCCGGTCCATGTGCAGTATTCGTACGACGACAACTCCGTCGCGGTCATCAACGGAACGTACGAGATGCTCAAAGGCACGAAAGTCAGCGCGAAAATCTACAGCATCGATGCGCAGGAAAGAGCTTCGCGCAAGGCAACGCTTGATTTGGGGGCGGACAGCAGCACCAAGGCGTTCGATCTCCCCCAGCCGGATGGACTGACGCCGACCTACTTCCTGAAACTGGAGCTCCATGACGCTTCGGGCAAGCTGGTTAGCGACAATTTCTATTGGTTGTCAACGAAAGCGGACGTGCTCGACTGGGCCAAGAAAAACGACACCGTCTACACGCCGCAGAAGGAATTCGGCGACCTCACCGGGCTGAACAGCCTTCCCAAAGCAAGAGTAGCGGTCACCAAAACAATGCATAGGAGCGGGGGCAACTCCGTGCTCACCGTTGTTGCTGAGAACAAGAGCGACAGCGTGGCGTTCATGGTTCATCCGCGGCTCACACGTGGCAAAGGCGGGGAAGACGTAACGCCAGTTTTCTGGAGCGATAACTATTTCTCTCTGTTGCCGGGGGAGAAAAAGGCCATCACGGCGAGATTTGATTTCAGCTTACTCCACGGTGCGACATTCGAACTGGTGGTGGAGGGTTGGAACTTGGAGCCAACGGCGCCCTAGTCGGGGAGCAATTCGGGCGCCAGCGCCTTTCGCAGCTGGACCACCGGGGCGATGAAGCGATAGCCGAGCCGAGGGAGGGTTTCGACAAATCGTGGATTCCGCGCGGAGTCCCCCAGCAGATCGCGAAGTTTGTTGATGGCAGTGTTCAGCCCGTGCTCGTAGCCGACATAAGTATCGGGCCAGAGTCTTTCGCGGAGCG
>JBGQDD010000367.1:0-3890 GCA_041495665.1 Candidatus Acidiferrum sp. | reverse complement strand
CTACAAATTCCTAAACGACTTCTTCGCTGAAATGACCAAGCTTTTCCCCGACCAGTTTTTCCATGTGGGCGGCGACGAGGTAAACGGCAAAGAGTGGGACGCGAATCCGAAGATTCAGGCGTTCATGAAGGCGCATGCGATCAAGAACAACGAAGCTCTGCAGGCGTACTTCAGCGAACGCGTCCAGAAGCTGGTGACCAAACACGGAAAAGCGGTGATCGGCTGGGACGAAGTGCTGGTGCCGGGAGTGCCGAAGGATATTGTGATTCAGTCGTGGCGCGGGCCAGCTTCGCTGGCGCAAGCGGCAAAGCAGGGCTATCGCGGGATTTTGTCGAACGGATACTACCTGGATTTGGGATGGTCCGCGGCGCGGCACTATGCGGTGGACCCGATGAGCGGAGACGCTGCAAATCTCTCCGCGGAGGACAAGCAGCGAGTCCTTGGCGGTGAATCGTGCATGTGGGCCGAGTACGTCAGCCCAGAAAATGTGGATTCGCGCATCTGGCCGAGGAATGCCGCGATTGCCGAGCGCTTGTGGTCTCCGCAGGAAGTCCGCGATCCCGCCTCCATGTATGCGCGGTTGGATTTCATCAGCGCCCGGCTGGAGTGGCTGGGTCTCACGCACCGAACTGCTTCGCGGCACATGCTGCAGCGCCTCGCGGGTTCAGCATCGCCGGCGGAATTTGCCGCGCTGCGCACTCTTACCGATGTCATCGAACCGGTGAAGGACTACACGCGCGAACAGACAGCCCCGGCGGAGCCGACCAGTGCCACCCCGATGAATCGCGTGGTGGATGCGGTTCCGCTGGAGAGCAATGCGGGAAGGCGCTTCGGCGAGCTAGTCGATCAGTTCGTCGTAACCGCCTGCCATGATGCGGCGGCGGAATCGCGGCTCCGCGCACAACTCACGACTTGGCGCGATAATTACGCAGCGCTTCAGCCGCTCGCGCAGCGCTCTTTCCTGGTGAAAGAAGTAGAAGCCAACTCTCAGGATCTCTCCGCGTTAGGGACGGCAGGGCTTGCCGCACTTGACGCCATCGCAAAGGGGCCGCCAGCTCCTGATTCGTGGAAAGCGCAACAGCTCGCCATCTTGGAACAGGTAAAAAAGCCGAAGGCACAGTTGCTGCTGATTCCCGCGCCTGCCGTGCAGAAATTAATCGAGGCTGCCGCCGCGGGTGGTGCCTGCTCTAACCCGAAGCCTTAGGCGTGAATTGCGCCCAGGTAACCGCTACTCAGTTCGATTCGGTGGGGTAGTTGTGGCAGAGGCCGCTGCCGGAATCACGAAAAGTCTTGCCCTCTTCGGGGATAAATTCCCAAGTGTATTTCCCGGGGGAAAGCGTGAGCTTCAGCACGCCGAAAGTGTCCCAGTCTCGAATCTCGCTGTTCGGAGTAGCGAAGCCGAGGAGGTCGTGGTTCCGTCCTCCGGTCCCCGCGACGATCTCGCGGATTCCATTTTGCGGGATCGGCTTTGCCACTGGGGTCCTGTGGTGCAAAACGTTCGTAGGAATGTTCGTGGCCGGCAAGAACCAAGCCGGCGTGGGCGGTGCCGCAACCCTGTACGTCTCCAGATGTATCTGAGGATTCATCTTTTCCATCGAAAGTCTAGGCCACCGTATTGCGGCGGCGACCTCAGCGAATTGCACTTCATTTCGGGATTTCAGCCGTTTACTGCGGCAGGCGACCGTTGGCAGAAATTCGGTAGGAAGTGAGACCATTCCAGTCTTACTATAAGTTGCTCGAAATACAGGGGTTGCATTGACGGGCAGGAGGACTTTGGGTTGACTTTAGGGCGTCTCTGGGGATATACTTCATGTGCGACTGAATCAGTCGCATATTGCGAAGCGCTCAGAAAGTCTCTCAAACGATGTTCAAGCTTTCCAAGAAAGCCGATTACGCGCTGATTGCCGTCAAGCACCTAGCGATGCATCGCCAGCGGCATGCTTGCAGCGCCAACGAGATTGCCGAGGAGTACGGCATCTCCGCGACGCTCATGGCGAAAGTGCTGCAAAAGCTGGCGCATCATTCACTCGTGGCCGCGAAGCATGGTTCCAGCGGGGGCTACCAATTGGCCAAGGAGCCAGGGCAGATCAGCGCCCTCGATGTAATTTCGGCCATCGATGGTCCGGTGCTGATCACTTCCTGTGTTACGAGCCACGGGAACTGTGATGCCACGGAAAGGTGTTCGGTCCGAGAGCCGCTGCGCCGCGTGAACGAAAGTATTTTGAATGTGTTGAGCACTGTAACGATTTCGCAAATGAGCGAAGAGCCGCACGAGCCCGCGCTCGTAGCGTTGAGAACTTAGGAGAAGAGGGAATATGGCCGTTAAGCTGCCGATTTACATGGACAATCACGCGACCACCCCGGTCGATCCGCGCGTCGTCGAAGCGATGCTGCCGTACTTCACGGAGAAATTCGGCAACGCCGCGAGCCGCAACCATTCCTTCGGCTGGGCGGGCGAAGAGGCCGTGGAAACCGCGCGCCAGCAGATCGCCTCGCTGATCAATGCCACCCCGAAAGAAGTCATCTTCACGAGTGGCGCCACCGAATCCGATAACCTGATGATCAAGGGCGTCGCGGAGATGTTTCGCGAAAAGGGCAATCACATCATCACCCAGGCCATCGAACACAAGGCTGTCCTGGACACCTGCAAGAACCTGGAAAAGCACGGCTTTGAGGTCACCTATCTGCCGGTCCAGCGGGATGGCCGCGTGAGCCTCGAGGATCTGAAGGCGGCGATCAAGCCCACAACGATCCTGATCGCCATCATGTACGCCAATAACGAAATTGGCGTGATCAACCCGATCGCGGAAATCGGCAAAATTGCCAAGGAACATGGTATCTTCTTCGCCGTGGACGGCGTGCAAGCCGTGGGCAAAATTCCGGTCGACGTCCAGAAGGACAACATCGACCTGCTGGCCATCAGTGGTCACAAGATTTACGGGCCGAAAGGTGTTGGCGCCTTGTACGTCCGCCGCCGCAATCCTCGCGTGCAGCTTTCCGCCATCATTGATGGTGGAGGCCACGAGCGCGGCATGCGCTCCGGCACGCTGAACGTGCCTGGTATCGTGGGCCTCGGCAAAGCCTGCGAAATCGCGCAGAAGGAGATGCCGGAAGAATCGGCACGTATGCTTGCCTTGCGCGAACGTCTCCGAAAGGGCCTGGAAGCCAAGCTGGATGAGGTTTTCATCAACGGCTCGATGGAGCACCGCCTGCCCAACAACTTGAACATGAGCTTTGCCTATGTCGAAGGCGAATCGCTGCTCATGGGCATCAACGACATCGCGGTTTCGAGCGGTTCCGCCTGCACTTCGGCAACCCTTGAGCCCAGCTACGTACTCAAAGCATTAGGCGTCGGCGAGGACCTCGCCCACACCTCAATTCGATTCGGCCTCGGCCGGTTCAATACGCAGGAGGAAGTCGACTACGTCATCGACAAGATGGTGCAAGTCGTAACCAAGTTGCGCGAACTGTCCCCACTCTATGAAATGGCCAAAGAGGGAATCGATATCTCTAAAATGAAATGGCAGACAGCCTAAAGGACTGGAACGGACAACATGGCAAATGAAGGAACAATTCGCATTCATCGCTCCATCGGCGGCACCGGCGCGGCTTTCCGCGTGACGTTTGTGCCCTACGGCGGAGAAGGAGAAGAGGCCGCCGTCGCCGGCGAGCGCTCTTTCCACGAGCTTCAGCAAGTGCGCGCCTTTCTGAAAATGCTCGGGCTCGGCGCGGAGTTCATCAAGGACGCTCTTCGTCAGTTGACCGCGGGCCGCTCGGCTTCCGTGCCGAACGTTTCGCTTACGGACAAAGCAGTCAAGAGCGCGGGTTTTGCGAATCTCGTGAATCTGGCAAGGAGCAACGGCTAATGGCATACAGCGACAAAGTTATTG
>JBGQDD010000366.1:0-3897 GCA_041495665.1 Candidatus Acidiferrum sp. | reverse complement strand
GTAGGAGGGGATGATGGAGAAGATGCCTTCTTCGGTGAGCAGGGGGAGGAGGCGGGGGGAGATGATGTGGATGCCGGAGAAGGCGAGTGATTGGTACGGCTCTGAGTGGCCTGCCTGTGATTCGGAGAAAGCAGATTCCTCCCGATAAGACTCGGGGCTCGCGCTCCTTGTCGGGCGCTCGTCGCTTTGCTCGGAATGACAGTTCATGGCTGTTTCGGCAGGCTGCGATGCCGTGGCTGATGGATTCTGCGTTGCTGTGGTCTGCGGTGCACAGCCAGGAATGGCTGTGCCACTGGGGACAGTGCCACTGGTGCGGCGACCGGAGAGCTGGTGGTGGTCGTTGAAAAGGAGTTGGCGCCCGGATTCGCGGGCTTGGACGGCTAGGGTGGCCAGGGCGTGATGTTCGGTGTGGAATTGGAGCATGCGGGCGAAATCGATGGTGCTGATGACGTCGACGTTGTGGAGAAGGAAGGGCTCGTCGAGACGGCTGGGATCTTCGAGGAAAAACCAGGCGGCTTTTTTCAGGCCGCCGCCGGTGTCGAGGAGGACTTCTTCGCGGGAGATTTCAATGCGCATGTTGAAGTTGTTGTGGGACTTTAAGTAGTCAATGACTTGGTTGGCGAAGTGGTGGACGTTGACGATGACTTCGGTGATGCCGAAGGTGCGGAGGCGGGTTAGGGTGATTTCGAGGAGGGTGCGGCCGGCGATTTCGACTAGGGCTTTGGGGCGATTGTCGGTGAGCGGGCGAAGGCGCGTGCCGAGGCCGGCGGCTAGGATCATGGCTTTCATTGGGAGGGATTCTCTGCGACGGGAAGAAGTGGCGAGTGGTTAGTGGCGAGTGGCGAGTGAAGAAAAAAGATAACGCAGAGACGCAGAGAACACCGAGGAAACGCAGAGAGGCGGGGCGCCGCACTCGATTGCGCCAGCGGTCCGCCTAAGAAGGCGGACCCTACAAAGGCAAAGCAGCGACGGGGCGCCGATAGCATTCGTCGTAGACTTTTGACGGGCCAGATGACGGAAAAGCGGCAGCTGTGCTGCCGCACTCCAAAAAAGGCCGTTCGATGGACACGGGACGCTTTCACTTGGCCATTTTCTCCAACTCGAGATGGCGGACGATGACTTCGAGGCCGTCTTTGGCGCGCAGACGTTTGGCCAGTTGCTCGGCCAGGTAGACGGAGCGATGCTGGCCTCCGGTGCAACCGAAGGAGATCATGAGATTTTTGAAGCCGCGTTGCTGATAGGCGCTGATGCTGGCGTCTACCAGGGAGAGGACTCCAGCTATATATTGATGCACGCTCTCTTGTTGATTGAGATAGTCGATGACCAGGGCGTCTTTGCCGGTCAAAGATTTGAAGCGGTCTTCGCGGCCGGGATTGGGAAGGCTGCGGCCGTCGAAGATGAAGCCACCGCCATTGCCGGTTTCGTCCTTCGGCAAGCTCTGGTGAAAGGAAAAACTGAAAATCCGCACGACGAGATTGTCGGCATCCACGGCCAGGCCCTGCAATTTTTCCGAGGCCAACATGCTATGGAAGGCGTTCATCAGCGTGGGCAGGGCGATGGGCAACTGGACGTGGTGAAGCAGCCAGCGCAAGTTTTTCAGTGCGTAGGGCACGCTTTGCAGAAAATGGGCTTTGCGTTCGTAGAAGCCGCGAAAGCCGTAAGCGCCGAGGGCTTGCATGATGCGAATGTAAACGTAGGGATAAAAGTGCTGCATGAAAGCGGCGCGGTCCAGCTTGATGAAGCTGGAAAGGCGGTCGAGATAATGATCGAGAAGTTGCAGGCGGAGTTCGGGAGGCAGGTCGGCCTTGGCGTCGTACAGGAGTGAGGCGATGTCGTATTGGAGTGCGCCTTTGCGGCCGCCTTGATAGTCGACAAAAAAGGGATCGCCGTTGCGCAGCATGATGTTGCGGGATTGGAAATCGCGGTAGAGAAAGTGATCGCACGGGGCGCTGAGGAGGAATTCGGTGAGGCGGCTGAAATCGTCTTCGAGGGCTTGTTCGTTGAAAGGGATGCCGGCGAGGCGGAGAAAATAGTATTTGAAGTAGTTCAGATCCCAGGCGATGGACTGGCGGTCGAAGCTGGCGCAGGGGTAGCAAACACTGTAGTTCAAATCGCGGCCGGCTTCGACTTGGAAGCGCGGCAGCACGGCGACTACTTTGCGATAGGCTTCGATGGCCTGGGGAGCAATATCTCCGCCAGTGCGGTTCTTTGAGAGGAACTCGAAGAGCGTGGTGTCACCGAGGTCTTCTTCGAGATAAGCGCCGTGGGTGAGGTCTTCGGCATAAATTTCCGGAACGGGGAGGCCGTGGCGGCGAAAATGTTTGGAGAATTCCAGGAAGGCGGCGTTTTCTTCGCGGACGCCGTAGAGAACGCCAATGGCGCTGGCTTTTTCGCTGGCGAGGCGGATGATTTTTCGCCCGGAACCGCCGAGATCGCCCTGGAGCGGCTGGATCCGCTCAGCCGGCGAGTGAAAATGCTGCTCAAAAAGCTTTTTGAGAACGTCCAGGGACATGAGTTCCAACCGTTTCGTTGTTACGGATCGCCGAGCCTAACTGTTTTCTAGCATAGCTGAATTCCACTTACGAGATTTAGTTGGAGGTGAGTTGTTGTGCTTGCGGGTGACCTCGGATAATGGGCGCGTTCATGTGGCTCTTCATTAACGGCGGTCCAGTTGCGCACACGCACGGCGCGCTCACGATTCTGTGGTTAAAGTTCGCGGCTCATCGACTCATGTTGGGCAAGCAGCACCGTAAGGATTCCTACCGGATGGTCTCGATATAGTGAGGTGGGAGCCCGCGACGGTGCGCGAGGTCGCGCAACTTGGCGGCGTACTCCAAGTTGGCCTCGTCAGGGGCAGGTGGCACGAGGAGATTGAAGCATAAAGCGGGAAGAAGTGAGCCGTCGTTGAGTTCGGTGAGTACGGCCTCGGGGCGATAGGCGCGGACGCTTGCGTCCGAGTAGAGTTGATCGATTTCGTCGTGAGTGATATCCATCAAGATGCCGTAAGCGCGGGAATTGGGATCACGAAGGAGTGTGGCGCGTTGCCCGATGCGAAGCGCGAAACCCGGAGCGGATGCCGGACGGATGTTGGCGGGAGAGGCTCCTTTCGCGCGGAGAAGATCCGCGTCCATGAACAATCCGTAGAAGAAGACAGCGATGCGGCGAGGGGCCATGTAGGCGAAGAAGAATAACTCTCCGCAGGGGCTGAGTCAAAAGATTGAACGTCCAGGCTGAAGGAGGGAGGAGGCCAAATTGGGCTTGGATGGAGCGGCGTGGCCTGAGGGGCGGCATCGCCTGATGAATGTCATTCGAATGATGTCTGCCCGGCAGTGTGTTGATGATTTCGCCGCAAGTGAAGGGCTATTCTGGCACGCGTTTCCTGGGAGCTCCAGCTCACGGATATAATGCGGTGATGCATTTTAGACGGAGAGAACCCATGCACACAAAACATTGTCGCGCGGAACGTCGCCGAACGGAACAGAGGAATGTGGCGTCGAAGAATCTTGACCGCATGACGGCAGTGGAGATCGTGCGGCTGATGAATCGCGAGGATCGCAAGGTGGCGGTGGCGGTGGGACGGGAGTTGCCGGCGATTGCGCGGGCGGTGGAAGCGATTGCGCGGGGGATGCGAAACGGGGGGCGGTTGATTTATGTGGGGGCGGGATCCAGCGGGCGGATGGCGGTGCTGGATGCGGCGGAATGTGCGCCGACGTTTGGGACTTCGCCGAAATTGGTGCAAGCGTTGATTGCGGGGGGAAGGCGCGCGGTGACCGGGGCGGTCGAAGGCGCGGAGGATTCCGTTCGAAACGCAGAGCGCGAATTGCGCGAGATGAGGTTGACGCGCAACGACGTCGTGGTGGGGATCACGGCGAGCGGGACGACGCCGTACGTGCTGGG
>JBGQDD010000365.1:0-3932 GCA_041495665.1 Candidatus Acidiferrum sp. | reverse complement strand
CGGGAAGATGGAGAAGTTGTAACTGAGGAATGGAATGGATGAAAACTACGATTTCGGCGGGGTGCTTGGGGTGCCGCTCTGCGCCGGCTGCAATTCTGCCAGGCGGGCCTTCAAGCGATCGAGTTCCTGTTGTTTGTCGCTGACCAGGTGCTTCAACTCGTCGAGTATCGCTTTTCCCGCCGTATCGTGGGCGTAGTCGGTGTTCGAATAATACCTGTCATTTTCCAGCGATTGTTCGCGCTGAAGCAGATCGAGATCGCCCTGAACTTGTTTGATCTGGGCTTTCAATTCGGTCAATTCCTTTGAATCCTTTTGATCTTTGGCGTCCGGCGCCGGAGCAGAGCTGGCGGCTGACGACGCAGGCGTGGCGGAGGCCGCAGTGGCGTCGGGTGAACCCGGCGTTGCGGGCTTCACATCGTCGTCCGTAATGACTTTCGCGGGTTTTGCCGGAGTTTTCCTTTGCTCGCGAGCACGGCGGGCGGCTTCTGCAACGGACTGAGTGTCCTGCGATTGAGCAAAAGCAGCGGCGGGAAGCAGGGTCACTGATAGGAGAACCGGCAGGGCAAGGCGCAATGTAATGCAGCGCAACATAGTGCTACTCCTCGTAAAATCTGAGCTGGGTCAATTCTCAAGATACGCCCGCAAGAGTGGAATGACAATGCCAAGTAGCGAACGGGTGCGAATGAGCCAAGGGAGTAAGTTAGAACGCGCGTGTCTCCAATGGATTCCTGGCTGGAGAGCGTGGCCCAGCGGAGCGCGTGAGTGATTATACTGAAATGGGAGATAGAAAAAGGGGATATCCCCGGGGGCGGAAGAATTGCTGAATCTTAGGATGATCCTGCTGCTAGCTCTGGCAACGTTCATGGGGGCGGGCAAAGTCTGCGCACAAGCGCCAGCGACCGAAGCACAGACATCATCACCAGCTGTTGTGCCGCCTGCTGCGAAGAATCAGACGCTTGGACGAATGCAGCACCACCGCTTCTGGGACAAGAAGAACGACTGGTTGTTTGCAGGTGTCGGAGCGGCGCGTACGTTCGATTATTTTTCAACGTTGAACCTGAGGCGGCGCGGAGACCAGGAAGTCCTGCTTACCAATGAGATCGTGGACAATCATGTGAAGTTTGCGGCGATCGAGGCGACGGGAACTGGTGTTTCGATTGGGGCGTCGTACCTATTCCATCACTACGGCCACCACAAACTGGAACGGTGGACTTCCATCGTGCATTTCGGATTGGCGACGACGGGCGCCGTGCGCAACTACTGTCTGAAAACGGCACATCCAAAGACCACTCCGTAGCCGGGCGCGCCGCCCACCAGGCGGAAACGCTCCCTCATTCCCTCCGTCTAAATTAGTGAGATGAAATCTTGCGGTTCAAATCGCGTTGCGGCATACTCGCGGCCCGTGCGGGCCTTGGTCGGAACCGCATGGAAAGTGGCGCCGGGATACAAGCGAGGTGGTCTTATGAGACGGTGGGTCTCCCTTCACCGTTTCGCGCTGATTTTTTGTGCGAGCCTGTGTTTGGCTATGGCGTCGCGCGTTTTTGCAGGCCCCGTGCCATACGCGTATCCAGCAACATCGGCGGCGCAAGCCTCGCCGCAGGAAGCCGGTCCTACGCAGAGTCCGCCTTCGGGATCGAAGACTCCCGAGCAGACAAGGACCGAACAATACACGCTCTCGCATGAGCGTCAGGCGAAGGCCGTGGCTTACTCGCGGGCGGGCTACACGCTTTACTTCGTCTCTTATTTTCTTGGCGGACTCTTTCTTTTTCTGATCCTGAGGCTGGGTTGGGCGGCAAGGTTTCGCGACATCGCCGAAAACGTCAGCGATAAGAAATGGATTCAAGGATTGGTTTTCGTCCCGCTGCTTTTCCTGACCATCGACGTTCTGGATCTGCCCCTGAGCGTGTATTGGCATGCGCTTTCCTTACATTACGAACAATCCATTCAAGGCTGGGGCTCGTGGTTCTGGGATTGGACCAAGGGAGAGTTTCTCGGCACGGGGTTTGGAATCGTTCTGGTGCTGATCCTGTTCGCGGTGATGCGGCGCAGCCCGCGGCGCTGGTGGTTCTATTTCTGGTTTCCTGCGGTCTTGATTTTCCTTGGACTGATCGTGATCACCCCGCTGGTGATCGATCCGCTGTTCAACAAGTTCGAGCCATTGAGCAAGGAGCATCCAGATCTGGTTGCTTCCATTGAAAAACTCACGAAACACGCTGGTGTTCCCATTCCTCCGGACCGCATGTTCCTGATGGTAGCGAGCCAGAAAACGAACGCCATCAACGCCTATGTGACGGGCGTGGGAGGGTCGAAACGGGTGGTGATCTGGGATACCACGATCCAAAAGACTTCCAACGATGAATCCCTCTTCATCGTCGGACATGAGCTCGGACACTATGTCCTCGGACACGTCCTTCAGGGTTTCTTACTGGGAGCAGCCGGGCTATTGGTGGCGTTCTATTTCCTCTTTCGAGGCTTGCACTGGGCGCTGGATCGCTGGGCCAGGGACTGGAAGCTCTACGGGCAGGAAGATTGGGCTTCGCTCGCTGTGCTGCTTTTGCTCCTGCAAGTGCTGTTGTTCGTTTCTTCGCCGGTCCTCAGCGGCTATAGCCGGATGCAGGAACATGCCGCAGACGTTTACGGATTGGAAGTGATCCACGGGTTGGTCCCGAATTCGGAGGAGGTCGCCGCGCACGCGTTTCAGGTTCTCGGTGAACTGGATTTGTCGGACCCCAATCCCCCGCCGTTCATTACCTTCTGGCTCTATTCGCATCCGCCGCTGGCGGACCGCTTGGTGTTCGCGCATAGCTACGATCCGTGGTCAAAAGGGGAATCGCCGAAGTACGTGAAGTAGCCTTGTAGGAAGCCCTAGGCAAACCTGGGCTTGCACGCTAATCCGTGTTGCGTCCCGATGCGTGCTTACGGGCAAAAGCAGCTACTTTGCTGCGGTTGCCGCACACGGCCATCGAACACCAGCGGCGGCCGCGTGTGCGCGAATTATCGTAAAAGAACAAACCGCAATGTGGATTGGCGCAAAGCCTAAGGCGCGCACGGACTCCCTCGGCGATAATCTCCGCCCCGGATCGGGCTACCGCCGCGAGCAACCAGTCCAGGCCTCCCTCACGCGCTACGAATTCGATTTTCCAGACGCTGTCCTGACCGACAAGTTCATCGTGCCCTTCGGTGATGCGAAGTATTTCATTTACCGGCTCGATCCATTCCCCGGTTACCCGTTGCTTTCGGAGCATGGCCGTGAACACCTTGCGCGTGGCGAAGCTGAGCCGCCGGGCCTTCAAGAGAAGCGTTTCAGCAGCCTGCGGGTCGGATTGCGGCAGGTTCAGAAGCTGGGCCCCGCGCTCAGCAGAGACAATGTTCGTCAAGTCCAGAAAGTGGATGAGCCGTTCCCAGGAGAGTTCCGCGTTCGGTGGGGTCGCGTTGACAAAATCGATGGAGAGTCGCCCGCCGAGCAGTGGCAGGCGCGAGCCGATAATAAGCATCGAGAGTGCCTCCTTGAAAGAACAGAAAACGCAACTAAATTAACTTCAATTAACCAGTTAAAGCTATCATAACGGTTATGTGAAAGAAAGTGGGCCCTAGGTCATACCTAGACGTAACTCTATCTGGGCAAGGGGATCAGATATTCTGGCAGGCGATAAACGACTCCTATGAAACACCTATCGGCAGGCGTGATCCTCATTACTCTTTCTCTAGCAGCGGCCCTGGCATTCTTTCGACCACACGCACAGGCTACCTCAAGGACTCCGGCGACGGTCGGCAGACCGGTTGTGGTCGAATTGTTCACCTCCGAAGGCTGCTCAAGCTGTCCGCCCGCGGATGCTTTGCTGGCCCGGCTGGCCGAAGAGCAGCTTGCCGGGAACGTCCAGTTGATCGCGCTGGAGGAGCACGTCGATTACTGGAACGATTCAGGTTGGACT
>JBGQDD010000364.1:0-3943 GCA_041495665.1 Candidatus Acidiferrum sp. | reverse complement strand
CGAACTGGAAGAGGCCATCCGCCGCTATATCGAAATCACCAACCACCGGCCCAAACCGTTCGTTTGGACCAAAACGGCCGACGAAATCCTCGCCAGCGTCGCCCGCTTTTGTAAACGTATTTCAGACTCAGGACACTAGCAACTGGGACCAGATTCGTCGATTTCTCATCATCCGACATATCTTTCAGGCCTTTCAGACGTTAGTTTATCAGTTTATCGAATTCGGATGTCAGAACGCTAATGCGAACAACTCGCAATCCCAGGAAGCCTCAGCAAATCGACGAAATCGTCGGGGCTAACATAGCCTGCGGTGTTTGCGGCCCGGATGACGGGTAAGCCAGAAGTTATCGATTCGTCCGTCGGGTTAGTACCGACAAACGCCCTTGTATTGGGTGGCCCAGCCAATCCCCACGTGGTCGGCAAACCGGCAGTAATCCTCGGACTCGATTTGTTCGGTGGTTAGGTTGTCAAACGCCCTTTTTATATTGCGTCGGATTTATCGAAAACTGCACCACTGCCCGAACCGCTACGTGATTGACATCAAAATTGCGTAACGCGTATAGTCAAGGCACCAGTTTGGAGAAAAGCATCCCCTGGTTCGTCCCTTTCTGGTTCCCGGACGCCTCAGGATGCGGGTTTCTGAAGGGCAGGGATGTTTCATTCACTGCTATTCCCCGGGTTCCGACGCGTCGTTTTAGTGGCCTTAGCTTGCTGCCTGTCGGTTTCCGCCGACCGCCTCTCCGCGCAAACTGCCACACCTCCTGAACCGCCACAGGATGCTCCCGCTAAGCCAGATTCAACAGTGAAAGCGCCGCCTGCGCCGGCTCAGACTGAGGAAGTGTCCAGCCACGATACGCCGACCACCTTCAAGGTGCGCGTAAACCTGGTGCTGGTGCGCGTAGTGGTTCGCGATGTGCATGGCACGGTCGTCCCCCATCTCAAGAAGGAAGACTTTCAGCTCTACGACAACCGAAAACTGCAGACGATCTCTTCTTTTAGCGTGGAGACACCCGAGATGCGCACGGCCTCGGCAGTGGCATCCACGGCGGCGGAGGGTTCTTCGTCAAGCGCGGATGCAGCCGGCGGCAAAGCCGTTGTTCTGCCGCAGCGATTTGTCTCCATGGTGTTCGACGATGTGCACCTCTCGATGGCCGATGCGGTCTTCGTCCGCGATTCGGCAACCCGCTTCTTTGAAGCTTTGGCAGCGAGCGATCGCGTTTCGCTGAACACCACCTCCGGGCAGTTGACCCAGGAGTTCACGGATGATCATGACAAACTTGCAAAAGCGCTGCTCGGAATCTTGCCGCATTCCCTGACGAGCCACAGTTCTAGTGATTGCCCCGACGTGGGTTATTATCAGGCCGACTTGATCTCCAACAAATCTGACCAGCAGGCGCTCGCCGTCGCCACCGATGAGGCGCTCCAGTGCGCGTTCGGCGGGGACACCAGGATGATTGCGGGAGCACAGAGCCTGGCGCAGTCCGCGGCAAGCCGCGCGCTGTCGCAAGGAGACAACGAGACGCAGTATGCCTACAGGCACCTGGAAGACGTCGTAAGACGCCTGGCCAGCATGCCCGGTCAACGCGTGCTCGTTCTGGTATCACCCGGCTTCATCACCACGACCATGCAGTCCGAAGCTTCCGAAATGGTCGATCGCGCGACTCGCGCCAACATTGTCATTAATACCATCGATGCGCGCGGCCTGTACGCCCCGGACGTAATGGGGGACATCGCCGATCCACCGAAAGACACCTTCCGTACCGTCGGCTACAAAGCTTCCTATCGCGTGGCGGCGCAATTTGCACAAGAGGAGGTTCTGGCGCAGTTGGCGGATGGCACGGGCGGCAAATTCTTCCACAACCGCAACGACGTGGATGAAGCCATGCGCGAAGCGGGCGCGGCGCCGGCGTTTTCCTATTTGCTCGGATTTTCCCCGCAGAACTTGAAAATCGACGGGCGGTTTCACGCGCTGAAGGTCGCACTCACAAGCAAGGAAAAATTTGGCATCCAGGCGCGGCACGGTTACTTCGCGCCGAAGACGCTCACCGACCCTGCCGAAGCGGCAAAACTGGAGATGCAGGAAGCCTTGTTTTCGCAAGAGGAGATCCGCGACCTGCCGGTGGATCTGCAAACGCAGTTTTTCAAGAAGGATGAAACTCAGGCGCGCCTCGCGGTCTTAACCCACTTTGACGTGAGGGGCATCCACTTCCGGAAATTGCTGGGGCGCAACAACGATCAATTGACGATTATCACGGGGATTTTCGACGAAAATGGAAATTTTGTCACCGGCCTTTCCAAGGTCGTGGAGATGAACTTGCTCGACACGACGTACACCCGGTTGAGCCGCGCGGGGTTCACCGTGAAGACCAGTTTTGACGTGAAGCCGGGCACCTACCTGGTGCGCATGGTCGTGCGCGACGCTGTGGGTGCGCAGATGGCGGCACGCAACGGGGCAGTGGTGATTCCTTATTGAATTTCGGTGATGGTGGTGGGGGAAAACATGAATACACTGACAAACTTCGGGCGAACAATTCGATTGGCCTCGTGGTTGGCGGCCGGAGTGATGTGCGTGACTCCTGCTCCTTCGCGCGGGCAGGGGCAACCCGCTCCGCCACCGCCGCAGGCGGCCTCACCGGCGGAGCAGCCGGTCGTGGTGATCAAGAAGGAATCAAAGCTGGTGCTCGTCGATTCGGTGGTGACGGACAAGAAAGGCAACTACATCCGCGACTTGACGCAGAATGATTTCAAGGTTTTCGAGGACAACAAGGAACAGCCGGTTTCCACTTTTTCTACCGGCGCCGATGCCGCTACCCAAGTGAGCGGGCAACGACGGTATCTGATTTTGTTTTTCGACAATTCCACGATGGCGGCGCCGGACCAGATCCAGGCGCGCAGCGCCGCTACTAGGTTCATCGCCGCGAACGCCGGCCCCGATCGATGGATGGCCGTCGTGGATTTCGGGGGCTCGCTCCACATCGTGCAGAATTTCACGGCAAACGCGGACGTGCTCCGCGCGGCGGTATCAGGAGTGAAGAATTCCTCGGTCGCTCCAAACGCGCCCGCGCCGGGAGCGCCCGTCACCGTGGCGTCGACGGGCCTGTCTTCGCTGGGCTCGTCACTGGGCAATGCCGAGGCGGATTTTGGGGCCCGCAGCATGCTGCTGGCGGTGCGCAGCCTGGCGAAAAATCTTCGCGCCGTCCCCGGCCGAAAAATGGTAGTGCTGTTTTCGGGTGGGTTCCCACTGACGCAGGAAAACCAATCGGAGCTGACGGCAACCATTGATGCTTGCAACAAGTCGAATGTGGCGGTCTACGCGCTGGATGCACGCGGCCTGGTAGCGACCGCTCCCGGCGGGAGCGCCAGCAGGAGAACAACGGCTGGGAAGACCCATGTCGTTTCAAAGCACATTCCCGCGCGGAAGGCTTCTCCTCGTCGTCCACGCATTTTGCTCGCGGCCTTTCCAGCGATGGCCATGCCTGATCCGCAGCGGCCCGGCGGTGGAGGCGGTGGCGGAACCGGAGGTGGCGGGGGCGGAGGTGGTCCACGCGGCGGCGGTGGAGGCGGCACGGGAGGAGGAGGTGGCCGCGGCGGTGGTACAGGTGGAGGTGGCACGGGTGGAGGAGGCACGGGAGGTGGCGGTAAAGGTGGTACCGGCGGAGGCACAGGCGGCGGCGGAAAGGGCGGAACTGGCGGCGGTGGCACGACAGGCGGCACCCGCGGTGGCGGTTCCAATCCTGTCTCTAACTACAGGAACTCGCCCTTCAACCAGCCAAGGACAATCGTGCCGCCATTCCTGCCTTCGGCTTCGACCAACCAGCAGATCCTGGCTGCGCTGGCGGAAGGCACGGGGGGATTCACGATTTTCAACACCAACGATCTGCTGGGTGGACTCGATCGCATCGGGAGAGAGCAAAACGAATTTTACATTCTGGGATACGTGCCT
>JBGQDD010000363.1:0-3982 GCA_041495665.1 Candidatus Acidiferrum sp. | reverse complement strand
TGCAGTTTCTGGACCTGATCCAGGAAGGCAACATCGGCCTGATGAAGGCCGTGGACAAGTTCGAGTGGCGCCGCGGCTATAAATTTTCCACCTATGCGACTTGGTGGATCCGCCAGGCCATCACTCGCGCCATCGCCGATCAGGCTCGCACCATCCGTATTCCGGTGCACATGATCGAAACGATCAACAAGCTGGTGCGCACCAGCCGCCAACTCGTGCAGGAACTCGGTCGCGAGCCCACCAGCGAAGAAATCGCCAAGCGCATGGACATTCCGGTGTCCAAGGTGCGCAAGATTCTGAAGATCGCGCAGGAACCGATTTCGCTCGAAACGCCGATCGGCGAAGAAGAAGATTCGCATCTGGGCGACTTCATCGAGGATAAGGCCGTAGTTTCGCCGTCCGACGCGGTCATCAATTTGAATTTGAAGGAACAAACGTCTTCGGTGCTGAAGACGCTGACGCCGCGCGAGGAAAAAGTCATCAAGATGCGCTTTGGCCTGGACGACGGCAGCGAGCACACGCTCGAGGAAGTCGGCCAGTCTTTCGCCGTCACCCGCGAACGCATCCGCCAGATCGAAGCGAAAGCGCTACGCAAGCTGCGGCACCCGTCGCGCTCGCGCAAACTGCGCGCCTTCCTCGAAGGCCCCTCGCGCGATTACCTCTAGAAAAATCCGAACAACTCAGAATGAAATGCCTCCGAGCAACTCGGAGGCGTTTTCAATTGAGGGAAGGATTGTCGCGTGGCGGCCGGCCGAATCGCGCGAACATCCGAGCAATCCACACCACCACGAACAGGAGAAACCCGCCGAGGATGTACCACACGCGGGAAACGTCAGGCTGGGTGTCCCGATGCAGATTGGACCGGACCGCGAAGTCGAAAGCGAAAATGATAACCACGAAGACGGCGCAGCCGAACCACGCAAAATGGTTGTTCAAAAATTCCATCGACTCTGCAAGATGATCCGGCGCGAGCCAATAGGCCTTGTTTGGAAGGTTGATCAGCCGCGGCGGGAGCGCGGCGATGATCAGTGGGATGCCAAATCCGACCACTGCGGCAAGAACACTCACGCCGACTAACACCGTAAAAAAGGCCGATTTTGTCTGCCAACCGTTCGCCACGCCGCGCCCGTCAAAGTGCGAAGCGACGACATCGGGTAATTGCGAGTAAGAATGGGAAAAATGGATGGCCGCGTAGAGCGCTATCACAACAAACAAGAACTTGGGAAGCCGCGAATCCATGGAGTTCACTTGATTTCAGCCTAACGGATCGGCGCAGGCCCGCCAACTAAACCTCAGCTTCGATGGCGAATTAGTTAGGCCAGAGATGTCTGATTCTTGTCAGTTTCTCTGGCCCCTTGGAAGCTCCTCTAATTTTCACTGGCGGCAGCCCGGTTGTTACATATTAGAATAGCAGAGAATCACCTGGATCGAGATGAAGTTGACGCAAAAACTCGCCGCGATTGGCCTGGTGCTGCTCCTGGGAGCGACGGTATACGGACTAATCCGCACGACCGAACTTCCGAACGCTATTCCGTCACCAGGCAAAGGGAAGCCTGCGGTTCCCGTCCAGGCGCCGCTCGTCGATCAATCGCCGCTGAAAACAGCACAGCAGCTCGCACAGCTTGCGACCACGACCGAAGAGGCGGCACTGGCGAAGGAAGCGCTGCGGCTGGCCGATTACGAGGTCGATCTCACTTTTGCGGTGGCGCTGCGCGATGCCGCTGAGAATCCGCCAAAACTGAGCCCCGAAGCGCAAGAGATCGAAGCGCGCCTGCAGAAGGCCCAAAAATTGTTGAAAAAGGATCAGGCGCTGGTGGCGCAACTCACCGACGCGCAAGCGAAAGCGACCGGTGACAGGAAAGAAGTGTTGGGCGACCAGCAGGACCTGGCGAAGGCGGAGCTTGAACTGGATCAGGATGAAGTCGAAGATGCGAAGCAGGACCTGATCCGTGCCGGAGGCGACCCGGAAGACCGCATCCAGGAGATGGCGCGGGAGCACGAGGCCGCGACACACGGCACTGGCTCTGCAATTCCGAACACCGCCACACCGGCCGAAAAGTTTGGCCTGGTGCATCTCTTCCAACAGTGGTCCGGCTTGCACCAGAAGCAGCTTCAATTGTGGCAGGCGAAGCAGGACGCGGAAACATCCGCCGTCGCCCTCACTTCGCAACACAATGCAGTCGAATCCCTGCTCGACGCGGCAAAACTGGAATCCCCGGAACTCGCGCATCGCTCGAAGCAGGCAAAGCCGACGGAAAAACCCTCTCCTGAGCTGCCCCCTATCAGCCGTGCGCGGGAGGATTCCGCGGCGCTCGTCCAGATTACCAAACAGATTGCTTCCGATCAGAAGTCTCTTGCAGTATTCGACAAACGCATCGACGCGCAGAAGCAGCTCTCCGACGTCTATGGCAAATGGATTGACGTCGTCGCGGCCAAACAGCGGACGGTCGTCAATCAAGCTTTGCGTGGGGTGCTCATCATCCTGGCCATTGCGCTGATCGGCGTCTACTTCACTACCCTGATGGACAAGGTGGTGAACCGGCTCACCATGGACCGGCGGCAGTTGCAGTCGCTGCACACGGTGACGCGAGTCGGGCTGCAATTCGTAGCGCTGCTGGGAATTTTGCTCGTCATTTTCGGGCTACCGGGGCAACTCGGCACGTTTCTTGGGCTTGCTGGCGCCGGCCTCACCGTCGCGCTCAAGGATTTCATCGTCGGATTCATGGGCTGGTTCGTGCTGATGGGGAAAAACGGCATCCGTTTGGGCGACTGGGTGGAAATCAACGGCGTGACCGGCGAAGTTGTCGAGATCGGACCATTCCACACCGTGCTGCTTGAAACCGGAAACTGGACCGATTCCGGCCATCCAACGGGGCGGCGCGTAACCTTCACGAATAGTTTCGCGATCGAAGGCCACTACTTCAATTTCTCGACGACCGGCCAGTGGCTGTGGGACGAATTGCAGGTTGTTCTTCCAACGGGGCTGGATCCGTATCCCATCATCGACGCGATTCAGAAAAAAGTTGCGGAAGCGACGTCGGAAACTGCAAAACAGGCCGAGCAGGAGTGGAAACACGTGGCGCGTTCGCGGCAGATGAACGCTTTATCGGCTGCGCCTGCCATCAACGTGAAACCGGTCATCGGCGGCGTGGAGATCGCCGTTCGCTACATCACGAGCGCCAATGAGCGCTACCAGTTGCGCGCCAAGCTCAATCAAGCGGCCGTGGACCTCCTCGGAGGCAAGAATGTGCCCACGCCGCCTCCAGAACCAAATCCCGCATCCAAATAAAAGTCTTGTTAGTGCCCCTCGGCAAGTGTCACGCTAGAGTTACAGTGCCAATTTCATTTTCCGCTCTCGGCGGTTTCCTTGTAGAACTTCTGGAGCACGTAGAAGGCGAGTTTGCGCTCGCCGCGATCGGAAAGAAGTCCCTTTCGGTTGTAGTAATCTTGCATCCCGGCAAGCGGGCGCCGGGGCGAGCGATAATCCATCAGCAGCCACGGTGAGAGTCCTGCGAGATCGGTATTGGTGCGAATCATATTGAGCTGATGCTGGTAAAGGCCGGCTTGAAACTCCTCCGTCCAGCGTGTGCCGGCATCTCCGTGCAATCCGGCCTGCGCCTCTCCGCCAAATTCGCTGATGATCATGGGCTTGTCGTAGCTGCTTTTCCAGCGGAGGCCATCCGCGTTTTCCGGCTTGCCCCAATACCAGCCTGCGTATTCATTGATGCCCAGCACATCGAGCGATTCGCCCAGGGGGTCGGTGAGCGATTGCGTGTCCGGACCTGCTTTATCGGTTTTGTTCATCGCCGACGTAAGCAGGCGCGTGTCATCGAACTGGCGTGTGTAAGCGGCGAGGTTTTTGAGGAAAACATTGCGCGCCGGCCCTGGCGTCGTTTCGTTGGAAAGGGACCACAGGATCACGCTGGCGCGGTTGTGGTCGCGGGCCACCAGGTCGCGCATCTGCTCCTGCGCGTGCTCGTAG
>JBGQDD010000362.1:0-3990 GCA_041495665.1 Candidatus Acidiferrum sp. | reverse complement strand
GATTCTTCATGGCCATCGCGGAACACTCAATGTGCCAGCCGGGTCGCCCGGGCCCGATCGCTGTCTCCCAGAAGTGCTCTCCCGGTTTCGGCGCTTTCCATAGCGCAAAATCCCGCGCGCTTTCTTTTTCGTAGCGGTCGTTGTCGACGCGCGCGCCCGCCTGGATGCCGGTCAGATCGATCTTCGAGAGCTTCCCGTACTCGGGGAATTTCGCGATGCGATAATAAATCGAACCTTCGCCCGGATAGGTGAACGATTTTTCCTGAAGCCGCTGGATCAGCTTCACCATGTCATCGATGTGATCGGTCGCCCGAATCCAGTGCTCCGGCGCCTCGATGCTAAGCGTCCTGCAATCTTCGAAAAACGCCTGGACGAACTTCTCGGTGTACTCGCGGATGCTCTTCCCCGCAGCGGCCGCGTTCGCGATGATGCGATCGTCCACGTCCGTCAGGTTCATCACGTGGTTGAGTTTGAATCCGCGCAGCTTCAGGAACCGCCGCAAAATATCCTGGAACACAAAGGTGCGGTAATTCCCGATGTGCGCGTAGTCGTAAACCGTCGGCCCGCACGTGTACATGCGCACTTCGCCCGCTTTTTGCGGAACGAACTTCTCGATTTTCCCGGTCAGCGTATTGTGCAGCTGAAGTTCGGCCATGGGCTCTAAATGATCTCTTCCCGCAAACGAATGAGCGCTCGATTGTAGCCGAGCCGTTTGAAACGTAGCAATGTCGAAGCTGCGCGATGTTGCGCGGAACTAGGCGCAATGCGACCTGTTTGGTCCTAATTGACGCCGGCCGCTCGCGCGGTTAGAGTCCTCCTTCTCATTTGGTGAAGAAGGAGTTATCGATGAATCGCTCTCTTTCGGCCGGCGCTCTGCTCGCTCTCGCGGCTTTCGCCACGCCCATTCTTGCTCAGGAACCGCCCAAGGCCAGTGCGCCCAAACTGCTGACTCCCCAAGCTTCTTTAGACTTGCGCAGTATTTCCGACCTGCAATTCTCCCCCGACGGCAACCGTCTGGCGTTTGTGATCACGGAGCCCGCGAAAGGAGAGCACCGCGCGCGCCACATTTGGATTTACGAAAAGCAGTTCGGCTTGATCCGGCAGTTCACATACTCCGCAAAGTCCGATTTCTTGCCGCGCTGGTCGCCCGACGGCAAACAACTGGCTTTCCTTTCTGACCGCGACGAACAGCAGCAGGTCTACGCCATGCGCGCAAACGGCGGCGAAGCCAGCGCGCTGACCAAAGGAAAGCGTGGCGTGAAGAATTTTGTCTGGTCTCCCGACGGCAAGCAGATCGCCTTTCTTGCCCCTGACGCAAAAACGGAAGCAGAAGAAAAGAAGGAAAAAGACAAGGACGACGCGCACGTAGTGGACAAAGAAGATAAACACGCCCGCCTCTGGCTGCTCACTCTCGACACTGGAGAAACCAAAGCTCTCACCGAACTCAAATGGGAAATCAGCGAAGCCGTGTGGCATCCCTCCGGCACCGGTCTGATGCTCAGCGCCACGGATCACCCCGAATCGGATCAGAACACCGAGCGCATCTTCTTCTTTCGTCTCTGGGACACTACGAACGGAAACCGCAAAGCGGTCGACTCCATGACCCAGATCCTTGCTCCTCGCGGGCCCTTCGGCAATATCCGCATCGCTGCGGATGGCCAGAGGATGGCGTTCATTGGCTGCCGCGAAGACGGCCCAGCGCGGCACGACCTCATGCTCGCTCATCATGGCGACAAGGCGGCTCAGAATCTCACCGGCGCGAGCGTGGACCGGCCGGTCTTCGACTACCGCTGGTCCAAGGATGGCGGATTGCTCGCAGTTGTGGAGGATGGCTTCCGCACGAAGTTCGTCGCTTTCAACGCGGAAGGTGCGCTCAAAGATGTCCCTGCGATACCGGCCAATCCAAATGCTTTCGGCATTTCCGATTCCGGCGAGGTTGCTTTTGCTGGGCAAACCGCGACGACTCCCCAGGAATTATGGCTTTGGGACCAGAAGACCGCACCGAAGCAAATTTCTTACTTGAATGATTCCTGGAAGCAGTACACGCTCAGCGCCCCGGAGATCTACAAATACAAATCCTTCGACGGCCTGGAAATCGAAGCGGCTCTTCTGAAACCGCTTGGCTCCGACGGCAAATCGAAACTGCCGCTCATCGCCCTGATCCACGGCGGCCCCACGGGTGCCTGGCAGGACTCCATCGAAACCTGGGGACAGCTCCTTGCGGCGCGCGGCTACGCGGTCTTTTATCCCAATATTCGCGGATCGAGCGGTTACGGCCAGAAATTCATTGAGATGAATCGCGGCGACTGGGGTGGCGGGGATTACCGCGACGTGATGGCCGGCGTCGACGACCTCGTCGCGCGCGGCATCGCCGATCCCGAAAAACTGGCCATCGGCGGCTGGTCTTACGGCGGCTATATGTCCGAATGGGCGATTACACAGACCACGCGATTCAAAGCTGCCGTCTCCGGCGCTGGCCTATCAAATTTGATCTCCGAATACGGCACCGAGGAAGGCCCCTCGTACGACGAGTGGTTCTACGGCGTCCCCTATGAGCCGGAGAAGGTCGCCGGGTTCCTGAACAGTTCGCCCTTCGTGCATCTCAAGAATGTGAAAACGCCGACCTTGATTCTCCAGGGAGACGCCGACCCGGTCGATCCCCCCGGCCAAAGCCAGGAACTCTACCGCGGCCTCAAGCGCTACGGCGTCGAGACCGAGTTAGTCGTCTACCCTCGCGAGCCCCACGGCTTTCAGGAGGAAAAGCACTTGCTGGATCGCCTAAACCGCATCCTCGCCTGGTACGACAAACACCTGAAGGAAGGAACGTCAGCCACGAAGTAGGCACCGGACGAGACATCGAGCATTCCCAAAACACCTGTGGCACTGGCAAAGCGTACGCGTGAATTGCAGCAACGCGGCGTCCAGCCACTTGAGAATGGAGCGCCGCTTGCTGCTTCACCGAGTTTCGTGGTAGGATTTTCCTACCGAGGCCAACATGGCAAATCGACAGTCGACGCTTGAGTATTTGACAACCACCAAGATCGGGGAAAAAGGACAGCTCACCGTTCCGAAAGAGTTCCGAGAGGACCTTGGATTGGGAACGGGCGCCCCTTTTGCCGTCCTGCGTCTGGGCAATGGGCTGGTTCTTCTGCCGGAACAGCAGCGCTTCGAGAATCTCTGTAAGCGTATAAGTGCGGCTCTGAGTGGTGCTGGGCTCTCGCCCGAAGCTGTCCTGGCAACTTTGCCGGAAGCTCGGAAACGCGTTTTCGCTCGCCATTACAGGACGACTAGACCCGCAAAGCGCCGCTCTCGCCGAAGCTCGCAACCGAAGTGACCGCCCGCCGCAGAATTCGGCTCTTCCTGGATTCGAATGTGCTCACCGCAGGGATCGTCTCTTCGTGGGGCCTCGATAAAGCTGTGCTGTCAATTTGTGCAGCCCGAGTCTGCAGACTTGTTCTGGCGGAGGTCGTCCGAGAGGAGGTCGAGGAAAACCTGCTTCTCCACGCGGAGCGCATGACAGCTCTGGACGCTGATGATCTGATCGAGGATTACCACCGCCTCATCAAGCTGATCGATCCGGAAGTGATCAGCCGTCCTGAGAGGACGCTTGTGCAGTCAAGCAGGCATATGATCCGACATGAAACGGACGTCCCCGTACTGCTCTCTGCGATAGCCAGCAAGCCAGACTGGCTCCTCACGCATAACACCAAGCATTTCACGCCAGCCGTGGCGAAGCGAACCGGCCTGCGTATCGCCACGCCGACGGAGTTCTTCCGTACGCTCTCCTTTCTGTTTGGGTGACGAGACATGAGTTGACTTCTTGTGGCGCTGGCAAAGCGGCCACAAGTTGTAGCGTAGGGCTTTACACGCGGTGCGCATCGTGTTACTGTTTTTTCCCGTACCGCCATCCTTGCGCCAGGCGGCTGGGCCTCTGACTGAGAACCTGCCAAACGTTATGACCGGCGACCCGAGAAGGGTTGACCTGTCGCT
>JBGQDD010000361.1:0-3991 GCA_041495665.1 Candidatus Acidiferrum sp. | reverse complement strand
GTCCGTCGCGGCGTAGATGCGGTCGACGAAATCCGGGCCGGGGAGATGCAGACGCTCCTTGGCGATCTTCGGCGACTTGAATCCCAGGAGGGAGTCCGCCTTTGCGCCGAGATAGGTTTCAATTTTTCCCTGGGTCGTGATGGTTGCCATTTCTTTCTCCTCGTTTTCAAGTGCGCCCGTAAGACGGGCGACTCAGGTGTGACCGCCAAGCGGTCAAATCTAGCGTGACCGTATAACGGTTAACTATTCATTCTCGAATTCCTATCGAAAGCAAGCTGCCGGCGGCCGTGTCCACCAGCCAAAGCAATTTTCCATTTTGCGGCTGGAGCAGTTGCGCGGGCAGTTGCTCTGGCTCAAACGGACCTTCCAGTACCGCTTTCAGTGCCGGGGCCTTCTCCGCGCCCGTCACCATGAAGATGACTTGCGCGGCGTTGCTGGCAGCGGGCGCGGTGAGCGTGATGCGCTCCGTGCATAACTTGCCGATCCAGTTTCGCACAACCAACCGCCCATCGGCATGCAGAGCTTTCGTTCCCGGGAAAAGCGAAAGCGTGTGGCCCTCGTTGCCCATTCCGGCCAGCACGAGATCAAAGCGCGGATACTCTCCATCCTTCAGCTTAAAATATTCGCGCAGAGCCTTTTCGTATTCGAGCGCGGCATGGTCCGCATTGGGATTTTCGCCTTTGATCCGCGTGACCTGCTCGGGCTTCAACGGCGATTTCGAAATCATCGCTTCCGTGGCCATGCGAAAATTGCTGTCCGGATGGTCCGGCGCGACATGGCGCTCGTCGCCGAAGAACAGATGTATTTTATCCCAAGGAACCTGCGAACGCAGCGTTGGATCGTTCACCAGGAGGCTGTAGAGCGCTTTCGGGGTCGATCCCCCCGCCAGCGCCACGTTGAAGGAGCCTTTCGAGAGTACCGCCACTGCCGCGGCTTGCACGAACTCCTGCGCCGCGCGCTTGGCGATGGCTGCGCCGTCCGCCAGGATTCGGATTTCACGATCCACTCGCGCTCCTCTCCGGTGAGAAGTCCCGTTCTAACTTGCGCGGCAATGCGACAATGCGGCAAACGGCTTCTGGAATCGCTAGTGCCCAGACTTCTTTTCGATGTGCCCGCCGAATTGGAAGCGCATCGCGGATAAGACTTTCGCGGCGAAGTCATCTTCGCCGCGGGATGTAAACCGCTGAAAGAGTGAAGCGGTCAGAACGGGCGCGGGCGCAGTGGATTCGATGGCGGCGAGGATAGTCCAGCGGCCTTCGCCGGAATCGGAGACGCGGCCGGAGAAGCGCTCGAGAGTGGGCTGATCGAGCAGGGAAATGGCGGTCAGATCGAGCAGCCATGATGCGACGACGCTGCCGCGGCGCCACACTTCCGTGATGTCCGCGAGATTGAAATCGTATTGATAGTGTTCGGGATTCCGCAGCGGCGTGGTTTCCGCGTCGGCTTCGCGGTGGGATTTGCCCGCATTGGCATGCTTGAGAATGTTCAAGCCCTCGGCGTAAGCCGCCATCAAGCCGTACTCGATGCCGTTGTGGACCATTTTGACGAAGTGGCCGGCGCCGGAAGGGCCGCAGTGCAGATAGCCTTCCTCGGCGGTGCCAGCGACCTTGTCGCGGCCGGGCGTGCGATCGACGTTGCCGCGCCCGGGTGCGAGCGTCTTAAAAATCGGGTCGAGGCGCTTCACGACGCCGGTCTCGCCGCCGATCATCTGGCAATAGCCGCGTTCCAGGCCCCACACGCCGCCGCTGGTGCCGACGTCGCAATAGTGAATTCCTTTGACGGAGAGTTCTTTTGCGCGGCGGATGTCGTCGATGTAATAAGAATTTCCGCCATCGATCACCGTGTCGCCGGGTTCGAGTTTGCCAACTAAATCATGCAGCGAGGCATCGACCACCGCGGCGGGCACCATGAGCCAGATCGCGCGTGGCTTCTGAAGTTTCTTGACGAAATCGTCGAGGGAAGTCGCACCCGTGGCGCCTTCGCCTTCGAGTTGCTTCACCGAGTCAGCGCTGCGATCATAGACGACGCACTTGTGACCGTTCTTTTGCAGGCGCCGAACCATGTTGGCGCCCATTCTTCCCAGCCCGATCATGCCAAGTTGCATCGTGTGTGCTCCTCGTTTCATGTGAAAGAAATGGTTCAGCGATTTATGCGATTGCTTGCTGTACTGCCTTGGCCAGTGTTGCGAGTCCTGATTTCAGATTTTTTCCCAAGTGGACGCGCAAGGCGCGGCGGCCGCGTTCGGCAAGAACGGCAAAATCGCCTCTGGCCTGCGCCGCCTTCACTATGCCGAAAGTGAACTTCTGTCCGGGGACAGGAATATCCTTGGCATCGTCGCAAGTGATCTGCAGGAAGACGCCGCTATTGGGGCCGCCTTTGTAAGCTTGTCCGGTGGAGTGCAGAAAGCGCGGGCCGAAGCCGAGAACGGTGGCCACCTTTTTCTTGTTGCGCACGGCGTGCCGAATGCCCTGCAAAATCTTTTCGTTTGCGGGATTCATCGTAATGTAGCCGAGGACCGCAAAATAATCGCCCGCACCCAGGCGCGAGAGATGCGCTTTCAAAACGTCGGCAAGTTTCGCGCCGCCCTTCAAGGCAGCCGTATTCTTTTCGTCGGCGAACAGTTTGATGCCTTTCTCCTCGAAGAAAGGCGCTTCCGGCGGAAGACTTCCGGTCGTTTCGTACAGGCTTGTTAGTTTTTTTGTTTCGATCTTGCTCGCTTCGACGTCAGGCTGGTTGAAAGCGTTGATGCCAAGGATGGAGCCTGCGACGGCAGTGGCGATTTCCCACCGGAAAAATTCCTGGCCGAGATTATAAGTATTCGGGAGCGTGATGCGCACGACGGGGTGCCCGGCTTTTTCAAGGCCCGCAACCGCGGCGTCCTGAGCTTTGTTGGGCTTCGACGCCAGGCGCAGATAAGCGAAGACCCGGTCGTTGCCATAGGTCGCCGGCTTGGCGAGGTGTTCACGATCCACCGGAATAATGCCCTTGCCGATTTTTCCGGTGGATTCCGCAATCAATTGCTCGAGCCACGCGCCGAGATCAGAGATTCCCGGCGATGTGACGATCGTAATCTTGTCCCGGCCTTGATTTGCGGCGACGCCGAGGATGGTTCCCAGGATGACGCCCGGATTGGAATCGGCGGCGGAAGAAGCGCCACACGCCATAACCATCTCTTCGGTGTTTTTCAGGAATTTCGCCACGTCCAGGCCCATGACGGCGGCGGGAACCATGCCGAAGTTGGAAATCGCGGAGTAGCGTCCACCGATGCTCGGCACGCCCATGAAGATTTTACGGAACTTATCGGCTTCGGCGACCTGCTGCATCTTGGAGCCCGGGTCGGTGATGGCGATGAAGCGATTGCCGGCTTCTTTTTCGCCCACCTTGGTTTTCACGCGCTCGAAAAAGTATTGCTTGTAAATGTTCGGCTCAAGCGTGCTACCCGACTTGCTCGAAACGATGCAGATGGTGCTCTTGAGGTCCACTTTCGCTTCGATGGCCTTGATTTGCGCGGGGTCGGTGGAATCGAGAACGTGCAGCTCGGGAAAACCTTTGACCTTTCCAAAGGTCATGCGCAGAACTTCGGGGCAGAGGCTGGAACCACCCATGCCCAGCAAGAGCGCATGTTTGAAGCGCGCCTTCTTCACGTCCCCGGCAATTTGCTTCAGAGCGTCAAGGTGGGCGAGCTGTTCTTCGGTGATGGTGAGCCAGCCGAGCCAACTGCTCTCGTCCGTCCCACTCCAGAGCGAAGCATCCTTCTGCCAGAGGCGCGCGACCTTATTGTTTTTTCTCCAGTCGTCGAGGGACGCGGCTACCGCGCCTGCAAGCTGATTCGGCAATTTGTAGGTTTGTTTGTTGACGCTCACGCGCGGACCCCAGCGCTTTTTCCCGTCGCGGCCAACAGTGTTGTGAAGGCATCGGCAAAGAGTTTGACGCCGTCCACCAGAAGTTTGTCGGTCACTTCCTTCATCGAAATGCCGGCCTTCCCGAGATC
>JBGQDD010000360.1:0-3992 GCA_041495665.1 Candidatus Acidiferrum sp. | reverse complement strand
GCCCGCGCGGAGGCGAGTAACGCATTGCCTGTGGCGACTGGCGGGAAAATCATCGTCGAGCACACCAGCATCAATCCGAACAAGGCGGCACACATCGGGCACGTGCGGAACGCGGTGCTGGGCGACACGATGGTGCGGATCCTGCGGCACGCGGGGAACCGGGTGCAAATTCAAAATTATATCGACAATACGGGCGTGCAAGTGGCGGACGTGGTGATTGGATTCCTGCACATGGAGCAGCGGACGCCCATCGGCGTGAAGATGATGACGATGGAGCCGAAGTTCGATTATCACTGTTGGGATCTTTACGCGAAGGCGACGAACTTTTTTGCCGAAGATAAGGTGCGCGCGGCGAAGTTGCGCGGAGAGACGCTGAAGGCGATCGAAGAAGGCAAAGGCGAAGACGCGGAAGTGGCGCAAGTGGTGGCGGACGCGATTGTGGGATGCCACCTGCGCACGATGGCGCGGTTGGATATCGGCTACGAACTGCTGGCGCGGGAGAGCGAAATCCTGCACCTGAAGTTTTGGGATGCGGCGTTTGAGATGTTGAAGAAATCGGGGGCGATTCAACTGGCGACGAGCGGGAAGATGGCGGGTTGTTGGATCATGCCGTGGAAAGAAGAAGAAAATTCAGGAATTAACACAGAGAACACAGAGGACGCAGAAAAGACAGAAGACGAGGAGAATTCGCAGGACAAGATTATTGTGCGTTCGAATGGGACGGTGACGTACGTCGGGAAGGATATTGCTTACCAGCTCTGGAAATTTGGGCTGCTGGGCAAGGATTTTCATTACCGGAAGTGGCCGATGGCGACGCAGGCGGCAAATGAAAAAGACGCGCCGGAAGGGCAGACGGTTTGGGCTACGACGAGCGGTGCGAATGATCCGGAGGCGCCGCACTTTGGCGAGCCCGCTTCAAGCGTTTACAACGTGATTGATGCGCGGCAGGCGTATTTGCAAGAGGTGGTGGCGGCGGGGCTGCGTGCACTGGGGCATGCGAAAGCGGCGGAACGGTCGATTCACTTGTCATACGAGATCGTGGCGCTGACGCCGCGATGCGCCGCGGAAATGGGCTACGAGCTGTCGCCGGAAGAGGCGAAGAAGCCGTATGTGGAAGTGAGCGGGCGCAAGGGCTTTGGCGTGAAGGCGGACGACCTGCTGGACAAGCTGGAAGTAGCGACGCTGGCGGAAGTGCAGCAGCGGCATGCGGAGATGAAAGCCGAGGAACAAAAGTTGACGGCGCATGCGATCGCGGTGGGGGCGCTGCGGTTTTTCCTGCTGAAATTCACGCGTAACGCGATTATCGCGTTCGACTTCAAGGATGCGCTGAGCTTTGAGGGCGAGACGGGGCCGTACTGTCAGTATGCGGTGGTGCGGATACGCGGGATTCGGCGGAAGGGCGTGGAAGCGGGGGCGACCAGCGTCGAGGTAACGAAGGAGTCCGCCGGCCAACTGCTTGCGGCGGCGGAGGGAAATTCGTTCTGGGAGCTACTGGTCGCGGCCGGTTCGCTCGACTACGCGGTGGATGCGGCGATTGCGACGCAGGAACCGGCGTTCATGGCGAAGTATGCGTTTCAATTGGCGCAAGCTTTTAATAATTTTTATCACAAGCACCACATCTTGTCGGAAGCGGATGAACAGAAGCGGGCGTTTCTCCTGCGGCTGACGGAATTGGTGGAGGCGCAGTTGGTGCGCGCATTATCCCTTCTCGGAATCGAATCACCGGAAAAAATGTAGGGGGGCCGGAGCAAACGCCATGAAGACCTTGCCACCGGATCTTGAGGAGGTTATCGAGAAAGCGCTGCAGAAGAGTCAGAGCGTTCCGGGATTTCTTGGCGACAACGAGGCGCGCTTCCTGGCATTACTGGCGGCGTGCACTCCGGCATCGGGCGTCATCGTCGAGATCGGGAGCTTCAAGGGCAAGTCCACGGTGTTGCTGGCCTCGGTGGCCGCGCGCTATGGACTGGGGCCCGTTGTGGCGATCGATCCGCACACGGCTCCGTCGGTCACCGATCCGAAGATTGCGCCGGGCTCATCAACCTACGAGGAGTTCGTAGGGACATTGAGATCGGCGCAATTAGAAGAACAGGTTGAAATCCGCCGCGTCTATTCCCGTGAGGCGGCGAAGGGCTGGAACCGCCCCATCCGGCTACTCTGGATTGACGGGGATCATACCTATGAGGGCGCGAGAGAAGATTTCGAACTGTTCTCGCCTTATCTCCCGAAGGGCTCGATCGTGGCAATGCACGACGCGCTGCATGCCTATGAAGGACCGATTCGGGTGTTCGTGGAGAGGATTCTCCGGTCGGACCAGTTTGGACCAGCGGGATTCGTCCAGTCCGTTGCATGGGGCCAATTCCGCCCTGAGGATGGAGCCAGCTTTCGAACGCAACGAAAACAACTAGAAAGCCGGGCGGAGCGGCTAGTGCCTTATTTGGATAAGAAGCGCCGGTTCCGAGGATTTACAAAGCTGGGCTACAAACTAGCGAGGTCGCGCGTGCCGCGCGATGCCATTTCGCCAGCCGCGTGGTCCGCTCTAGTCTCGGGATGAAGAGCGGACCACACGCGCGAATAAGATCAGTAAGAAAGAACGAGATGGACGAGGGTGCGAAGGGCGACGCCGGTGGGGCCTTTGGCAAGCCAGGGCTTGGCGTCGTCGTTCCAGGCGGTGCCGGCGATGTCCAGATGAATCCACGGCGTGTCGCCGGTGAATTCCTTGATGAACATGGCGCCGGTGATGGCACCGCCGCCTTTGCCGCTGCTGATGTTCTGGATATCGGCGACGGTTCCCTTGATAAAATCGCGATAGTCGTCGTCGATGGGCATCTGCCACATTTTTTCGTCGACGGCTTTCGAACTGGCGAGCAGCTTGTCGGTGAAAGGCTGGTCGGAGCCGAAGACGCCGACGTAGAGGTTGGCGAGGGCGACAACGATGGCGCCCGTGAGAGTAGCGGCGTCAACGAGATGCGTGGCGCCGAGCTGCTTGGCGTAGTGAATGCCATCGGCAAGAATGAGGCGGCCTTCCGCGTCGGTGTTCAGGACTTCGATGGTCTTTCCGGACATGGCGGTCTGGATGTCGCCAGGCTTTTGCGCTTTGCCGCCGGGCATGTTTTCCGTGGAAGGCACGACACAGATCACTTTGACGCTGGGCTTCAATGCAGCGAGAGCACGCATGACGCCGAGCATGGTGGCGCCGCCGGCCATGTCGTACTTCATTTTTTCCATGCCCTCAGACGGCTTGATGGAGATGCCGCCAGTGTCAAAGGTGACGGCTTTGCCGACAAGACCGATGACTGGAGCGCCGGGCTTCACATTCGCGGGCGTATAAGTGACCACCATGACGCGGGGCGGCTCGGGACCTCCCTGGGCGACACTGAGGAGCGCGCCCATCTTGAGGTCGGCGATTTTTTTTTCGTCGAGGATTTCCACGGCGAGGCCGGCTTCCTTGGCCATGGCTTGGGCTTTTTCGGCCAGGATGCGCGGGGTGAGTTTGTTGGAAGGCTCGTTTACGAGGTCGCGCGCAAAGTTTTGCGCATCCGCGATGATCCGGCCTTTCGAAAGGCCTTTGTCTCCCGCAGCACGTTCTGCGCCGGAGAAGCCAGCAATTTTGACTGATTCGATATTCTTATCGTTTTTCTTGTCGGTCTTGTATTTGTCAGTTTCGAAATTGGCGACGAGCGCGCCTTCGGCAATGACTTGGGCGATTTCCTCGGTGGCGTTGCCCTCTCGAACGAGGAGAGCAAAGTTCTTGACGGAGCGAGCCTTGAGATACCGGAGGGCGGCGCCGGCGAGTTTTCGCAGTGTCGCAGAACTAAATTGCTCGCGCTTCCCTGCTCCCACGAGGAGCAAGCGTGCGGCCTTGAGGCCAGCGGGCGCGTGGATCAAAGTGAACTCCAACAGCTTGCCGGTTAATTCCCCGCTTTTTGCAAGTTTGCGCAGCAGGCCCGCGGCGGCCCGATCGAGCTCCGCGATGCGCCCCTGAACGGGATCGG
>JBGQDD010000359.1:0-3997 GCA_041495665.1 Candidatus Acidiferrum sp. | reverse complement strand
GTAATTGGTTTTGATGCAAGGAGTTGAGTTTTTGCACAGAAGTGAAGGAAGTGGCAGTTGCTTTGCGGCAATTCCTTCATTCTGTGGTGGAGCGGGACGCCTGGCCTCGGGAGAGGGTGGGTAGCCCGCTCCAAACTTTGATCCAACCGCATCCGCCGGCGACGAACTCCTAATCTTTCTGGGAAAGAAGCGAGGTGCGGACAGTTTCCAATTCTTTTTTCTTGGCTTCGTCGACGTCGGGGAAGGCCAGATCGAGCCCGTCCAGCGTTTCGATGATCGCCGAGGCGACGGCCAGCCGCGTGAACCACTTGTTGTCCGCCGGGATGACGTACCAAGGCGCGTGCTTCGTGGCGGTGCGCTGAATCATCTCTTCGTAGGCTTCCTGATAGTCCTTCCAGAAGCCGCGCTCCTGGACGTCGGCCATGGAGAACTTCCAATTCTTTTTCGAATCTTCGAGGCGCTCGAGGAATCTTTTTTTCTGTTCTTTTTTTGAAACGTGGAGGAAAAATTTGCGGACTACGACGCCGTTGCGCGTGAGGTAGCGTTCGAAGGAGTTGACGTCCTCATAGCGCTCGTCCCAAATGTGCTTGGTGATCAGCTTGTCCGGCAGCTTCTGGGCTCTCAGAAACGGCGGATGGACGCGCACGACGAGAACTTCCTCGTAATAGGAACGGTTGAAGATGCCGATCTTGCCGCGAGACGGGATGCATTTGTGGGTGCGCCAGAGATAATCGTGGTCCAGTTCCTCGTTGCTGGGCGACTTGAAGGAAAAGACATCGCAGCCCTGAGGGTTCACGCCGGACATCACGTGCTTGATGGCGCCGTCTTTTCCGGCGGCATCCATGGCTTGAAAAATCAGCAGCAGAGCCCAGCGATCTTGCGCGTAGAGCTTTTCCTGCATATGACTGAGGAGCGCGATCCCATCTTCGAGCAGGCCCTGGGCCTCATGCTTGTCCTTGAGGCCGTTGGTGTCGGCGGGGTCGTGGTCCTTCAGCCGGAATTTCTCGCCCTTGGTGATGCAGTAAGGTTCGATAATGCGCGAAACTTCTTTTAGGAGTTTGCCGTGTTTCATGATTCCGGCAGTGTAGTACAGACGTGCCACTCAGAACAGCGGGCCGGGATACTCTTCAAAAGGAGCACAGCGTTCAATCCCAAGCGAGATGTTTTGCCCATCAAATCTGATGGCGCAAACGGAGAAGCTGTATAGAATCGGGGCGCACCTGGAACCATGAGCACACTCGCGCGCAAACTCCGCCTCGCCGATTATTTCGCACTCGCATTTGGAACGATGGTCGGCGCGGGATGGCTCGTCCTGATGGACGACTGGCTGGGACGCAGCGGGCCGCTCGGCGCGATTCTGGGCTTTGCCCTCGGAGGAATTCTGCTGCTGCCTGTCGGCTACGTGTATGGCCAATGGGTGCAGCGACTTCCAGACGCCGCAGGCGAGGCGGCCTACACGGCGCAGGTTTTTCCGCCGATCGTCAGCTATTTCACCGGGTGGATGATGCTGCTGGCGTACTTCATCGTGTGCCCGTGGGAGGCGGTGGCAGTTGGCAAGCTTGCTGCGTACATCTTTCCATCACTAAATTCGTTCGAATTGTATCGCGTTGCGGGGCAGCCCGTATTCCTGCCCCGTCTGGTGTTAGGCGTTGCGCTTACAGTATTTCTAGCCGTGCTGAACTACCGGGGCATCCGCTGGAGCGCCCGTTTTCAGAACTGGACGACGGGGATCGTGCTTCTTCTCTTCGTCCTCCTCTTAGGCATCAGCGCCGATCACGGCGCTCTTGCCAATTTTCATCCGGCGTTTCGCACGACTCCCTTCGTATCAATCCTGCTCACGCTCCAGATCGTGCCGTATTTCATGACCGGATTCGAATCGGTGCCCAAAGTGGCGGAGGAAGCCCATCCGGAATTTCGTTCGACGGGATTTTTTCGCGCGATCGTGATGGCACTTCTCGTGGGTGCGGGTTTTTACGTCCTCGCCGTCGCCGCGGTGGCCTACGTTGCGCCCTGGCAAGGCTTGATTGGAAAGCGATTTGCGACCGCGATCGCGTTTGAACAAGCGCTGGGAGCCCGGTGGCCGGTCCGATTGATTCTGATCATGGCCCTCTTCGGGCTGTTTCAATGTTTCAACGGCAACTTCGTTGCCTCCAGCCGTTTGTTGTTTGCCTATGGCCGCCGCCGGTCCATTCCTCCGTGCTTTGGCGAAGTTCACGAAAAATTCCTGACACCGAGCGTGGCTATTCTCGGGATTACGGCAGGCACGCTGGCCGGGCTTCTTCTGGGTGATGCGCTCCTCGTTCCTGTCACGGAAGTGGGCTCGATGGCGTCGGCCCTGGGATGGTTCGCGGCATGCCTCTCCTTTTGGATCGTGGAGAAGCGCGCGTCGATGCGGATCGTGACCGGGCTGGGGATTGCCGTTTCGTTGCTGCTTTTCCTGATGAAAGTCCTGCCCGCATTCCCCGGGCACTTTTCGCCCGCCGAATGGATGGCATTCGGGATATGGGTCGCCCTCGGCGCGATTCTGTACAGACGCAAGGCGCTTCAGTTAAATCCGCAGGGCGATTAATTCACGAGCAAAACGCCAAGAGCGTCGCGCGTGTGGGGCACGCGACGGTTGATCTCTGGAGCGGTTGCTTAGCGGCCGGCGTTTTGTTCGACCGCCGTGGAGGCAGTCAATCGTGGTCGCGTGGGCGCATTTCTGGATATGTTGTGCCCCTTTGTTCGGTTTCAGAGTGTTTCCTGCAAACGCTATTTGGCGGCCTTAGGCGTCCTATCAAGAGTGCGGCGGATGACAGACTATCGCCTGAGCGGACTGGCGCGAATGAGAGCGTGCGTGAGTCAATTTGGTAGTACTCGAACAGACGGTCTGGATGATCCGCACTGGTGCGCTAGTCTGCCGGATCAGGAGCGTGCCACCTCGGGTACGGCATGCGCCATCCCGGCACTTGAGAGGAGACTTCATGGAAACCGCCGTCACGGCGCCGTCCGCGTCAGTTTATTACACGCGGATTGCCTACCCACTTCACACGATTTTGGTGCTTGCCGCGCAGGGCGGCCTGGCGTTCCGAGCGATGGTTCGAGTGGACCAAATGCGTACGGCGGCGAACGTGGACCGCGTGCAAATTTATGAACGGACCATTTTCTTCCAGTTGCTCATGTTTGCTTTGGTGATACTGGGTGTATGGCTGAGTGGATCGCCGCTGGCCACCGTTCTGGGAGATCGCTGGCGCTCCATCCGCGAGGTGTTGCGGGACGCCGGAATCGGCCTGGCATTCTTGATCGTTTCGGTGATGCTCGGTTCGATCATCGGCTCGCACGCGCAGGGCGCCGCGCCCAGCCGCGCCGTCCAATTCCTCTTCCCGCATGGCGGTGTCGAAATAGCATTATGGATATTGGTCTCGGTTACGGCGGGCATTTGTGAGGAGGCGATCTATCGAGGCTATCTGCAGCGGCAATTCATGGCCCTGACGAAGAACGCCTCTCTCGGGATAATCCTTTCTGCCGCGGTATTTGGTGTGTCGCATGCCTATCAGGGTTTTGGACACGCGATTCAAATTGGCCTATTGGGCGCGATGTCTGGGATTCTAGCCTATTGGCGCAAGAGCGTTCGTCCGGGGATGATCGCTCATGCGCTGCAGGATATTCTGGGCGGACTGCTTGCAGGTCGAATGGGGCACTAGCGCCTGCTCCGCTTTTCCACGTATAAGAATGAGGAGAGCGAACTCGTGAGGCCGCTCATTTTCCTTCACCCCTGTCCCCGTGAGTGCTGCTCACTCGTCATGTATACTTACGAAGGAGCCTGACTCTGTCCACCGATGATTCCATTCCTGCATCTAGGGCCGCTCTCGATACCAACCTATGGGCTCATGGTGGCGACCGGCCTGCTGGTCGCGGCGTATTTATTACAGGCTGATATCAACCGTCACCGCCCGCAATTCATTAAACGCGGCTACCTAAAAAGTGCGGACAAAAAAGGCCAGGGTGACGAAGCGTT
>JBGQDD010000358.1:0-4009 GCA_041495665.1 Candidatus Acidiferrum sp. | reverse complement strand
GTTGAACTCGAGCGGAGTGCCGCCCGCGGCACGAATCCCTTCCTTGACATGCTGCGCAAGCTCGCGAAGGTGATAGTTGCACGGACCGATCTCGATCCACGTATTTGCCACACCCACGAGAGGCTTCTTGAAGTCGTCATCGGAGAGGCCGCAAGCACGCAGCATGGCGCGGGCCGGCGCACGATGCGCCCCGTCCGTCAGAGTGTGGCTGCGCGGTTTGAGCAAGGAGTCACTCACTGCAGAGTCCCTTCGATGGTCGTCGACTGCTTCCATCCAGAAAATTGCCAACCTGTAAAAAACAAGGCCATCATCCCGATCTGGATGACGGCCCCGAAAGCTTCCGGTGATGCTGTACTAGGCCGCCATCATCCGCCTGTTGTCCCCCCTACGGGAACGGGAATAATTCGTACCACAATTGGGTCTACGATTCGGGCAGTTTCATCCTTCGCGAGAATCCGATCGTTTGCGATGGCAAGGCAAAACATAAGTGTTGGCCATCAAACTAGCAGGATGGGGCGGGGAAGTCAATGAGTCAAATTAATAGTTATGCTGAATCAAATAAATACAGCTTATGCAACGGTCTTCCGAGCTGAACATTCTGCGCCTGTCTGGGCAGATGCAAGGCGAAAGGCGAAAGAGCGGAGCTGGCGGGCATCTTCTCTGGCGTTTCCACATCTAACTAAGATACGTTTCATTCACCCAGAGCAGAAGCGATCCAAGGAGACTGCATGAGGGAAGGCACTGGTGTGCTGGTTATAGGTGGGGGGCCGGCCGGATTGGCGGCGGCCATCGCTGCTCGAATGAAGGGTTTTGAAGTTACCGTCGCGGACGGCGCCAAGCCTCCCATAGACAAAGCTTGTGGTGAAGGCCTGATGCCGAGCACCATGGCAGCACTGCGCGAGCTAGGCGTCGCGATTTGTCCGGGCGACGGGCAGGCTTTGCGGGGAGTCTGCTTCAAAGACGCGGCGACCTCGGTGGAAGCGAGCTTCTCCGGTGCGAGCGGTTTTGGGGTGCGTCGAATCGTCCTCCACCAAAAGATGGTGGATCGAGCGCAAGAGTGTGGAATCACCCTGCTATGGAACACACCGGTCTCCGGCTTGTCCCGCGATGGTGCCATCGTAGGTGGTACGGTATTGAAGGCGCGATGGATCATCGGAGCAGATGGAATTAACTCTCGCGTGAGACGTTGGATCGGCTTGAAAGCGAAAGCGCGGCAAGAAATGCGGTTTGCGCAGAGACGACATTTTCGATTGGAGGCGTGGACCGATTGCATGGAGATTCATTGGGGCCAAAAAGCGCAGGCGTACGTCACGCCACTCAGTAACGACGAGACATGCGTCGTGCTGATTTCGCGCGATCCGCAGATGCGTCTTGAGGATGCCTGGAGGGAATTTCCCAGGTTAGCCAGCCATTTGTGCCATGCAGAACCAAGCAGCGCGGAACGAGGTGCCGTTACGGTGACGCGCAGATTGGGCCAGGTCTACCGGGGGAATATTGCATTGACAGGAGACGCGTCCGGAAGTGTTGACGCGATCACCGGGGAAGGACTTTGCTTGAGCTTCCAGCAGGCGATAGCGCTCGCCGACGCATTGGGGAAGGGAAAGCTTGAGAGTTACCAACGAGCGCACCGCCGGCTCGCAAGGCGGCCGAATACCATGGGCCGGCTCTTGCTCTTGCTGGATCGATATCCGTCCTTAAGAGAGCGCGCGTTGCGAGGTTTGGCCGAGGAGCCGGAGCTATTCGCGCGACTACTGGCAACGCACATGGGTGAGGCTTCCCCCAAATTTCTGGCGGCCATGAGTTTGCGCCTCGGTTGGCAATTTCTGACCGCGTGAGCGGAGAGGGTGAAAGATGAATTGGTCCCGAAGCCGCCTGGCAACGGCCTTTTATTTTCTGGTAGCGGCGCCTGTGACGGTAGTGGTGCTCAGCGCTCTGCCGCAGCACGCTGCGCCGCAGCCTCCGGCCAGTGAAATTGTTCTCGGGATCGATCCAACTCATAGCAAGGTTCACTGGACGCTTGGGAGCACGTTCCATACGGTTCACGGAACGTTTGCATTGAAGAAGGGCACGGTTCATCTTGACCCCGCGAGCGGCAAAGCCGGTGGTGAGATCGTGGTATACGCGACAAGCGGTGACAGTGGCAACGATTCGCGCGACAAGAAAATGCATAAAGAGGTTCTCGAAAGCGGGCAATACCCGGATGTCATTTTTCGACCGGACCGTGTGGAAGGGAAGATTACGCCGCAGGGAACTTTCACGGTCCAGGTGCACGGAATTTTTGTTTTGCATGGCCACGAACACGAACTGACCGTGCCCGTCCAAGCGGAACTTGCCGCAGATCATTGGATGGGCAGCGCGAAGTTCAGCGTGCCCTTCATCGACTGGGGCCTCAAGAATCCGAGCAGCTTCTTGCTCAAGGTAAACCACGCGGTAGAGATCGAACTGGAATTGAAGGGCAGCCTGCAAAACCCCGCGGCGCCGTAATCCCAAGCTACTCTTCAGATTCTTGCGTGACAATATGAACGTCCACCGCGGGCGATTCGCGAAGAAACCGGTGCACGGCCGATAGATAAAGGTACTTGCGCCAATCGTGAATCGCGGCGCGGCCGAAAATCACATGGGTGATATGTTTCGAGCGGACAAATTCCGCCACACTATCGGCAACGCTCCGCCCTTTGAGACGGACTACCTGAGCGCCGAGACTTTCCGCAAAACGCAGATTGGCATTGAGGGCGTTCTGGTTTGATTCTTTCACGTCGAATTCGCGGTCCACGTGAATCACGTAGAGTTCTGCATCCATGCGGCGCGCCATGCGAGCCCCTCGAGCGATCAGGTACTGTCCCGAAGGATTCGATGAGATACAGACGGCCATGCGCTCCCGCACCGCCCAGTTTTTCCGGATGTCCTTCGCTTCCATGTAGGTTTCGAGGCTGCGGTCAACCTGCTCAGCGACCTGGCGCAAGGCGAGCTCGCGGAGGGCAATGAGATTGCCGCGGCGGAAGAAATTCTTGAGAGAGCGTTCCACCTTTTCGGAGCTGTAGACGTCTCCCCGCTTCATGCGGTTTTGCAAGGCTTCCGGGGTGAGGTCCACCATCACGGTTTCGGAGGCAGTGAGGGGGACCCAGTCCGGAACCGTTTCACGCACGGTGATGCCAGTAATGGAGCGTACGACGGGCGCGATGCTCTCGATGTGCTGAATGTTGAGTGTGGACACTACGTCGATTTTTGCAGCGAGGAGTTCTTGGACGTCCTCGTAACGCTTGCGGTGCTTGCTCCCAGGGATATTCGTATGGGCCAGCTCGTCGACCAGGACCACCTGAGGGTGGCGCGCGAGGATGGCATCGACGTCCATCTCCTCGAAGATCGTTCCTTTGTATTCAATTTGTTTCCGCGGAACAGATTCAATATCCGTGAGGAGTTCTTCGATGCCTTTGCGGCCGTGAGTTTCCACGACACCGATCACCACGTCTTCGCCACGGCTTCGGCGGCGGAGCGCCTCGCTCAGCATGCTGAACGTTTTGCCGACACCCGGAGCGTAGCCGAGGAAAAGCTTGAAAATGCCGCGCGACTTTTGCGGGGGTGAGGCGATTTCCAACCAATCTTCGGGTTTCTTCGGCAAAGGATTATCTTCTCCGTGGCAAATCGAAAGCCTGCGCTAGAATAGAGAAATGCAGAGATTTCTCGCCGGCCGGACATTTGGTTTCGCGCTCTCCATAATCATCGTCACCGGTATTGCGTTTCTTTACCGCCACGTACTTCTTGTGAATCAGACTACGGTTGCGCTGACGCTTCTTCTCGCAATTCTAGCAGTTTCGGCGGTCTGGGGGATGGTGGTGTCCGTCTTCATGTCCGTGGTGGCGATGCTGGTCTTTAACTATGAGTTCTTGCCGCCAGTTGGGACTTTAACCATTGTCGACCCCCAGAATTGGGTGGCCCTCGGCGCATTCCTGGTTACCTCCATCATGGGCAGCCAGCTCTCGGCGCGGATCCGCAGAGAAGCAGACGAAGC
>JBGQDD010000357.1:0-4011 GCA_041495665.1 Candidatus Acidiferrum sp. | reverse complement strand
GGGACTTATTTACGTCGAGCAGGTCATGGGCGATATGACGCTGGAAAGCGTCGCCGGTGATGTCCACCTGAAGGAAGTTTCCGGCTACATCATTGTCCGCACCACGGAAGGCTCGCTGGTCTGCACGCAGTGCGCCGGCAAACTGGATTTCAAGTCCATCAGCGGCGGCGCCCAGATTCTGCAGCCGGCGCTTACCAACGTCAGCCTTTTCACCACTTCAGGAAATATCCTCTTTGACGGGGATTTCGTCCGCACCGGCCTCTATACCATGAAGAGCGGCAAGGGCCTCGTCGAAGTTCGCTTCTCGGGCAACGATTCCTTTGACCTGAAGGCGCAAACCAACTTGGGCACGGTCGATAATCAGGCCGCCGCGTATCTCAAACCGGATTCGCACGGCGTCAAACACCTGGCTTCGAAGTTCACCCATGGCCTCTTCGGCACCGTCGGACAGGGCCTCGCCAAAGTCGAACTCTCCTCCTACAGTGGTACAATTCGCATTCTGAAGCGCGACTAGTTTTTCGCGCCACGATCGCGTGACAACTACACCTCCTCTTCGCGGGCCTCAGCCCCGCGTCCCGATTCTGTGCCTGGCCGGTTTTATGGGTTCCGGCAAAACCACCATTGGCACGCTCCTGGCGCGCCAGCTTGCTTGGCGCTTTGTCGATCTCGATGACCGCATCGAAGTCTCTGCCGGCCTCCCGATTCCCCAAATCTTCGAACGCCTCGGTGAACCCGCTTTCCGCCAGATCGAAGCGGATCAGCTCCGCGCCGCCCTCGGCCGCGCATCGGAACTTAAAGAAAGCACCGTTCTCGCCCTCGGCGGCGGCACCTACGCGCAGCCGGGCTGCCCCGATTTTCTGCGCGCTGCCGGCGTCCCCGTTTTATGGCTGGATTCGCCTATCGAAGTTCTTCTTTCGCGATGCATGACCATGACCGGCCGCCCGCTCTTCCGCGACGAAGCCAGCTTCAGCGCGCTCCACGCCCAGCGTCTCCCTTCCTATCAACTTGCCGACTACCGCGTGGACAGCTCCGGCGAGCCTACCCAGGTTGTCGCGGAAATTCTGCGCCGCGGCATTGTTGCATCCGGTGGAAACGCCGCGCATCTGATGGTTGAGAAACCTCTTCCCTGAGAGAGAATGGGCACGGGGGTAAGAAGCACCGTGAAATTCAGAACAGTTTCGATTGCACTGACATTCGGAATCGTGGCGTGTGCCGCGTTGTCTCTCGCGGCTCAGAAGAAGGCCGCGCCAACGTCCGGCCCCGCTATCTTCGCTCCAGATAAGGGCAAACTCACCATTAAACTCGGCGGTCAGACCGTCGGCCACGAGGAGTTTGAAATCGCGCCATCTGGCGGCGGCTGGCTCGCCAAAGGCACCGCGGAGATCAAGCCCCCCGAGGGTGGCTCCAGCAAAATCTCCGGCTCACTGACGCTCCAGCCCGATGGCGCGCCGATCAGCTACGAGTGGAGCGCCCAGGCGGAAAAAACGAACGGCGCGCACATCCTCTTCGCCAATGGCGTCGCCAGCATCACCCTCGAAATGCAAGGCGCACGACCGTTCCAACAGGACCTCACGTTTAATTCGCCGCTGATCGCCGTTCTCGACAATAATCTCTACCATCAGTACGCCGTCCTCGCGCGCATTTACGACTGGTCCAAGCGCGGCGTGCAAACTTTTCCCGTGATCATTCCTCAGGAATTGACGCCCGGTTCGATCACCGTGCAATCCACCGGCTCCGCCAGCGCCGATGGCAAGACCTACGAAGGCCTCAAGGTCAACACCTCCGACCTCGAGATTCTTCTCTTGCTCGACACCAATCACCGCTTGATGCGCCTGGAAGTTCCTGACGCCAAAGTCTCCGTCGTCCGCGATTAGTCCAAGCTCCAGCAAAATCTTTTCCGCAAAGAAAAAACGCGGCGTGCCGGTGATTACCGGGACGCCGCGTCAATTCGGGCTCTGTCTTGAAAAAAACTTATCGCGCGAGCGGCCGTTGAAAAATCGGCCCGCCCGGACGCCGCAGCGGATAGCCCTGCGGATTTCCATGGGCATGCGAGTACGCAAGTCCATTCGAATGGCCTACGCCGATGTGGCCGTTGCCATTCGCCGACGCGGGCTGCGGCAGCCGCGCCGGATTACCGATAGGGCGGAGCGTGATCGGCGCTGCATGCACGTGGTCGCTGATGGCCTGCAACCTCTTCAATATCGACTGCCACTGTTCCCAATCCAATTGCCGCAGGAACGGCCGCAATCCCTGGATGAACGGATCTTCCAGCAGCGCTTCGCCGTCGGATTCCGGGATGAAGAACCGGTTCAAGCCGACGCTCAGCGCCTCGGAGATCTTCTCCAGTGTGCCGAGGCTCGGCGTCATCTGGCCGCTTTCGATGCGGGAGAGGTAGGAGCGCGAGACCTTCGAGCGCGACTGCAGTTGGCTCTGGGTCATGGCGCGCGATTCGCGCAGTTGGCGGATGCGCTGGCCGATATTCTCGACCGTCTCCTGGTTAACAAATTTTTCGGGCGTAGGTTCAGCGGCTGCTTCCTCCGGAGGTTCCGGTGGAGGAATCAGGAACTCTAAGCGCTGAGGCAAGGCGCGCACGCAACGGCGGCAATTCCCTGTGCGCGTCCGGTATTGGACGAGACCACATGTCTTACAGCGAATGACTTCCCGATCCATTTCTAACGAGCTCATCTCTTTTTCTAATTGGACAGACACCGGTACTCCTTGCTGACTGTTTTTCCGGCGTGCGGATAGAGGGAGGAACGCTGGAACGTTCGTTCGGGGGGAAGACAGTGACTGGCGCAGAGGGAGTATTGTGCCACCGCCATTTTCTGTCAAGAGGATTCTTGAACTATTTTTAAGTTCGCCGTACGCGCTTCGCCGTTCTACGCCCCGTTTTCGCCTGTCCTTTCGGGCAGTTCCGCCTCCTCACTCCACGATTTCCACGAATTCTTGTGTAGTTTCTCACCTCCCACCACACCCCTTGTGGTGCGCTGCCCCACCAATTTTTCCACTGGCCGAGCATCTGGACTCTTTTCCCCTGTGGCACAGCCATTCCTGGCTGTGCTCTTCTCCTCCTGCTCCAATCACACAGCCCCATCTGTTCCTGAGGTCTTGTGGCACAGCCATTCTTGGCTGTGCTCTTTCTGTTGAATTGAGAAACGCAGCAGCAGAGAATGGTCCCCTCATCACATGGCCTTCTATCGCCGCAATCTTCCACACTGGCATCCGGAGGGCCGTGCCATTTTCCTGACGTGGAGACTTCATGGTTCCTTGCCTGCCGCTGTGGTCCGGGCAGCCCGCACAGCCAGGAATGGCTGTGCCACTGAAGACGAAGATTCTCCTGGCAAGAGATTCAAGCTGCTCGACGCCGCTCTGGATTCTGCAGCCGTCGGCCCGCGCTGGCTGGCCGATCCCGAAATTGCTGCTTACACCGAATATCCCATCCTGCGCGGCGCCGAGCTTGGCCGCTACGAGTTGCACGCGTTCGTGATCATGCCCAACCATGTTCATGTCTTGTTGGAACCTCGCCGGGCCCTTGCGAAAATCACCGGCGTCATGAAAGGAGTGGCCGCGCGGGACGCCAACGCCACTTTGGACCGCATAGGCAAACCCTTTTGGCAGGATGAGTCCTTCGATCATTGGGTCAGAAATTCCGCTGAATTCGAGCGCATCCGTTATTACATCGAATGGAATCCCGTCAGCGCCAATCTCGCCGCCAAACCCGAAGATTGGAATTGGTCCAGTGCCAGCAGAAAATTCTTGAGTGCCCCACCTATTTCTGGCTGCACTTTCACCTCGTGTGCAAAACGAGAAGAGCAAAACCCCTAATAGTTCTTGGTTGCCCTTCCTTGTCTGCTGTTGATGTTTAGTGGCACAGCCATTCCTGGCTGTGCTCTTTTCTCTTTGCCACATTCCCCAGCCAGTTCTGTTCTCGAGGTTTAGTGGCACAGCCATTCTTGGCTGTGCTCTTTGTTCTGCAGCTCATACTCCTACTCGACCTGTCTGTCATGACGG
>JBGQDD010000356.1:0-4027 GCA_041495665.1 Candidatus Acidiferrum sp. | reverse complement strand
GGTGTTCAGCGTGTTAAACAGAAAATGCGGATTGATCTGGCTGGAGAGCGCATCCATGCGCGCCTTCAACAGCAACTGCTGGTGGCGCTCGAGATTCATCTCGATGCGCGTGTTGTTCCAGATCTTCAACGGCGCCGCCACCGACATCAGCGCTGCAATAACCACCAACACCAGCCACCAATCCCACTCGCCGTCGATGGCAAACAGCCACTTCGGCTTGGTCGCGAGCACCAGCGCCACGCGCCCCAGTTCCAGGCCCACGCACGCCCCCAATGGCGCCATTTCCCAAGACAATTCCGCTTTCCGCAACAAGCGCATCGTCGCTTTGGGGATGTTCAAGAAGGTGAACGGCCCGAAGTCCCAAAGATCTTCTTTGTTCGGAATCGCCTGCCGGATCAATCCGCCGAGCAACCCTGCGGTGGACGCCGCCGGCATCGCTAGCCACTCGTGCGAGATCAACGCCGGAATCGTGATGATCGCGCCGCCGATCGGTCCCACCACGCGCCCACCGAGCAGACCCATCAGAAAAGCGCCTTCCAGCGACAAATCCGCAAACGAGTACGGAGGCCCTCCCACAAGCCGCAGCGTGACGCCCACGATCAGCGCCGGCGTCAGGAACAGCATCAGTTTGAGTTTTTGGTCGGGATCGCGTTCCTCGGTGAAGAGCACGCGCCGAAACGTGTTCCACCGCGCCAGCAACGCGGCAATGGACGACGCCACGCCCACCTTCAGCAGCAGGGTGAACAGCAGATCTCGAATGGGTGGCACTGTTTCCATTTTGGGGGCGAGTCTCAGGCTAACGCTAATCAATCTGCCGCTCGATGTAAAGCCGGTAGCGTCCGGAGAAGCCCACGCAGCAACTGGCGGGCATCGAATCAACCCTTGGCAAAGCGAGCTGAAATCGGTGCGAAACACAGTCCCTGCTATACTTCTCGTTTCCCGATGAGCGCAAAATCACAGCAAGGCAAAAAATCGAATCGAAGAGTCACCGGCCTGCAGATGGTCGCGCACGCCGCGCTTCCAACTCGTTATGGCCGATTCACGATCTGCGGATTCAAGGGCCGCGGCCCGCTAGAAGAAGCGGTCGCACTGGTTCGCGGGAAACTGAGCGGAAAAACCGCCCCGCTGGTGCGCGTGCACTCGCAGTGCCTGACCGGCGACGTGCTTGCCTCGCTTCGCTGTGACTGCCGCGCGCAGCTCGAACTGTCGCTGAAAAAAATAGGCCGGGCGTCCTCGGGAATTCTGCTCTACCTGCCCCAGGAAGGCCGCGGCATCGGCCTGATGAACAAACTGCGGGCTTACGAACTGCAGGACGGCGGCATGGACACGGTGGAAGCAAACGAAACTCTGGGCTTCGCGGCCGATGCGCGCGACTACGACTTTTCCGCGCAAATCCTGAAAAAACTCGGCGCCACGAAGATTCGTTTGCTCTCCAACAATCCGGAAAAAGTTCGCCAGCTCGAAAGCTCCGGTATTCGCGTCGTCGAACGCGTGCCGTGCCAGCCGCGCGTTTCAAAAAGTTCGCGCGCCTACCTCAAAACGAAAAAACGCAAAATGGGGCACCTGCTCGAAGGAATCTGAATTCTGAAGATATGCTTCTAGCCGCCGCCGACGAATTGCACGATTTCGTAGCGGTCTCCTGCTGCGACACGGGTTTCGGTCCACTTCGGCCGAGGCAAAATTTCCAGGTTCCGTTCGATGGCCACGCGTCCCCCATCGAGTCCCATCTCGCGAAGCAAATCCGTCACGGTGGCCCCGGGCGTGGCCTGGCGATCTTCTCCGTTAACAACAATTGAAATGGTTGTCTGCATCTGCTAACTCGCCGATGGCACGTGCGGCTTGGTGCGCAGGTGAAAACGCAAGTGCCCCCTGGCATTTCCATGCAACGCTTCGATGACCAGCGCCGGCTCGGTACCCGCCAGCCGCGGCATATCGAATTCGAACTGGGCGTGTCCGAAGTCGCCGGTTTGGGTGGAAAACTCGGTCACGTCCGCCGCGCCATCCACTCGAGCGCTCACGGTAGCGCCGCCCACCGCTTGGTGAGCTTCATTTCGAATGGCGACCTGCAGCAAGGCGCGTTTGCCGGAGAGCCAGGTCTTTGCATTGATCAGCTCGAGAAGAAGAACTTGCGAAGGTTGAGCGGGGGCCGCGGCGGGCGTTTGCGATGCAGATTTTTCGTCCCGTGGCAGCGCGAGATGTAGCGCGCCCGTTCGAATCTCCTCGAGGACGGCGCGGTGCTGCTCGTCGAGACGCAGCTTCAGGGCTTGTTCGCTGTCCGGGTTGATCGGAAGCAAGTCAAAGTAATTGTTCGTTCGACGATGCAAGACACGCCCGCGAAAATAGACAGTGGTATCGATGAGCGCGTTGGTGGTGCCGCGATCTTCCGTTTGGACGTGATAGGTCGTGTCGCCTGCTTTCACGTTGGTGTTGTGGCCGAACAGCATTTCTCGGTTCGCCCCGACCTGCCCAAGGGCTGAACGCGCCCCGCAGGAATCTTTCTGCCGCATTTGACCGACTGGCGGTTGAATCGTTATTATAGCGCTTCGCCTATGAGTGGTTCCGGTTTACATACGTATGCTCCGCTTCTATTACACCTGCTGATTGCCGCGGCGCTCGCGGGCGCGCTGACCACGGTTTCCGTTCTGGTGGGCTGGCGGCGTCCCAGCCGGGCCAAGCAGCAGCCGTACGAGTGCGGCATGGAACCCACGGGCGACGCGCGCGAGCCCTTCTCGGTCAAGTTTTACCTCGTAGCGATGGTTTTCATTCTGTTCGACGTGGAAGCCATCTTCCTGTACCCCTGGGCCTACATCTTTCGCAGTTTGCGGTGGTACGGCTTTGGGGAGATGATGCTCTACATTGCCATCCTGTTGGTCGGTTATCTGTATCTTTGGAAAAAAGGCGCGCTGGACTGGCATAAATAGCCGGCGCATGTGGGATTCGAAATCGTGACGGAGTCTGCCAGTAAAAACGCTAATGTTGTAGCCGAATGCCTGCGTTCGTGGAACGCGAAGGCAGTGGTGGAAGTGATAGAATTCCGGGGCGAGACCACGATCGTCGTGCCGCGCGAACTCCTCCGCGCCACGGCGGAACACTGCCGCGGAGACGCAAAGCTGCAGTACAACTTCCTGACCGACGCCACCTGCGTGGACCGCTTCCCGGCTGAGCCTCGATTCGAATTGAACTATCACCTGGTTTCCATCCCGCGCCGTGAAAAAGTGCGATTGCGGGTTTGGATTGGCGGGAACGATCCGGTTGTCGATTCGCTGGTGCCGGTCTGGCCGGGCGCCAACTGGCTGGAGCGCGAAATTTTTGACCTCTTTGGGATTCGCTTTGCCGGGCATCCCGACCTGCGGCGCATTCTGCTTCCCGACGATTGGGAAGGTCATCCCCTGCGCAGAGATTATCCCGTGGAGGGCTATCGAGACGTGCCAAACACGGGAGAACTATTCAAGAAGAGCAGCACGCCATGACAACCGTTGAAACCGCAGTCGGAACAGCAAAGACCATGGTCCTCAACATGGGACCGCAGCACCCGTCGACGCACGGCGTGCTGCGCATTTTGCTGGAGCTGGACGGCGAAACGGTGGTGAAAGCGATTCCCGATCTGGGGTATTTGCACACGGGAATCGAAAAGTCCTGCGAGGACAAGACCTATTCTCAGGCCATCACGCTGACGGACCGGATGGACTACCTGAATCCGCTGGGAAACAACCTGGTGTACTGCCTGGCGGTGGAGAAGCTGCTCGGGCTCGAAGTGCCGAAGCGCGCGCAACACATCCGGGTGCTGCTGACGGAGCTGACGCGCATCGCATCGCACTTGGTCTGGCTGGGAACACACGCGATCGACCTGGGCGCGATGTCCGTGTTCCTCTACTGCTTCCGCGAGCGCGAGGAGGTCTTGAAGATCTTCGAGTTCGTATCCGGGCAGCGGATGATGACAAGCTATTTCCGCATCGGCGGGCTGGCGCTTGAGCCGCCAGCGGGCTGGCTCGAGCGCGTAGCCGCGTTTGTGGAGATGTTCCCTTCG
>JBGQDD010000355.1:0-4029 GCA_041495665.1 Candidatus Acidiferrum sp. | reverse complement strand
GTTACAAAGTCCGCGCTGTTGAACGAACTCTCGACCACGCAAGGCGTCGTCGAGCGCAAGACCACGATTCCCATTTTGTCGAATCTGCTGGTCGAGGCCAAGGGCAGCCAATTAACGATCACGGCGACCGACCTTGAGCTGAGCATTCGCACGTCGTGCGAAGCCAAGATCAAGAAAGAAGGCGCCGGTACCATCCCTGCCAAGAAACTACTGGAACTCGTGCGCCTGCTTCCCGAAGGCGAGATCAAGGTCAAGCTTCTCGAAAATCACTGGGTGGAGATCGTCAGCGACAAGAAGAAATATAAGCTGGTGGGCATGGCCAAGGAGAACTTCCCCGCGCTGCCGGTAATGCCCCACACGCTGGTAAACATTCCCGCCGCGATTCTTGAAAACCTCATTAGGAAAACGAAATTCGCGATCTCGATGGAAGAGTCGCGGTACACGTTGAATGGCGGCCTGCTGATCCTGAAGCCGGACACGCTCGCGATGGTGGCGACGGATGGCCACCGCCTGGCGCTCGCGGAAACCGATCACAAACTTGTGGGTCTGAATGGCGAAGTAAAAGTGCTTATTCCAAAGAAGGCCATGGACGAAGTTGAAAAACTTTCCAGTGCCGCCGGCTCCGACGCGCACATCGAATTTGCAAAAGACGAAAGCCATCTGTTTTTCCAGGTCGGCCATCGCCTGCTGATTTCACGCATCCTCACCGGCCAGTTCCCGAACTACGAGGCGGTGCTGCCGCGGGACAACAACAAGAGTGTGGTCATCGAGCGAGCGGAATTGAGCGATGCGGTGCGGCGCGTCTCGCAGCTCGCCGATCAGCGCTCCCACGCCGTGAAGCTGGCAGTTTCGAAAGAAGGCATCGAGATCTCCGCTTCAAGCCCGGAATACGGCGAAGCGAAAGAAACTATCGAAAAAGAATTCAAAGGCGATCCCATCGCCATCGGTTTTAATTCCAGCTACATGCTGGATTTTCTTGCCGCCGCGGCCGATGGCCCCATCAGCATCGAACTGAAAGACGAACAATCCGCCGGCCAGATGCGCCCACTCGCCGACGAGTCCTACCGCTACCGCTACATCATCATGCCCATGCGCATCTGAATTGTTGAGCGAGAAACAAAACACAATTCGTCACTCTTTTATCAATCAATTATATATGGCTTGATTTAACTCAAGGCGCGATATAGGCTGCGAGTTGCTGTTTTTGAGGTTCCAGTTTGGAACCTCAAAAACGTGCATCCAATGCAGATGCCTTCGCAGAAATCCATCATTCCCAGTGCCTTTATCAGTCAAAGAATCTTCTTTGTACGTGACACCCGGGTTATGTTGGACGCTGATCTCGCCCGGCTCTACGGGGTTGAGACAAAAAACCTGAACAAAGCAGTGAAGCGAAACGCCAGCCGGTTCCCTTTCGATTTTATGTTCCAACTCTCATCCAAGGAAATGCGGATTCTGAGGTTCCAGATGGGAACCTCAAAGCGCGCACAAGGCGGCCGCCGGTACGCCCCTTATGCTTTCACGGAGCAGGGCATTGCAATGCTTTCCAGTGTGCTCCGCAGCTCGCGCGCAGTGCAGGTGAACGTCGCGATCATGCGGACCTTCGTGCGGCTTCGCGAGATGCTGGCAACCCAAGAGGAGTTGCGCCGAAAAATAGACGTGATGGAGAAGCGGTACGACGCGAGATTTCAGGCTGTTTTCGCAACTATTCGGCAGATGCTGGAAACACCAGTGCCAACGAAAAAACCGATGGGATTTCATGCAAAACTAGAACTGACCGCGAAGTCTGCCCAAACCAATAAAGGAAAGCGTAAATAGCACAAAACAAATGCGTTATAGGCTTCGCGATGTGACCTTCCTACCTTGAGAATGCCCCTCGATTCAGCTATACTTTTAATGTTGTCGATTTGCTGACTAGCATCCTCCAGATCGACACGTCCGCCAGGTAAAAGTGACCCGGGAATTGGGCTCCGCGCCAGGAGCTCGTGGGCCTTCACCTGGAGAAACATGAGTCTTCGCCACGTCTCGCTGCGCGAGATGGGATGGAGCAGGAACCCTACGAGTTTCGGATTCGCTCGGCGAAACCGGGATCAGAGGGTAGGCGACGTACGGATCATTCCGCGAGCACGCCTTCCTTGCTTCAGAGAAAACGAGTTTTGAGCGCGGACCCGCACTCCGAATTACGCGGAGTCTGTCCAACGCCGCAGGTATACGCGAGAAGTTGCTGGGCCAGGAGAACACATGGGCGACAAAGAAAACACAGGCGGCACGCCGCAAGGCGGCCACAAGTACGACGCGAAGTCGATCAAAGTTCTCGGCGGCCTGGAGGCCGTGCGCCTGCGTCCCGCGATGTACATCGGCTCGACCGGGGAGATGGGCTTGCACCATCTCGTTTGGGAAGTGGTGGACAATTCGGTCGATGAAGCGATGGCCGGTTATGCCGACGAAATCAACGTCACCGTGCATGCCGACGAGTCCGTTACCGTGGTCGACAATGGCCGCGGCATCCCCGTGGACATGCACGCCACGGAAAAACGCCCCGCGGCGGAAGTCGTGCTGACGGTGCTGCACGCCGGCGGAAAATTCGACAGCGACACCTACAAAGTTTCCGGCGGACTCCACGGCGTCGGCGTTTCCGTAGTCAACGCGCTTTCCGATCGGCTGGAACTGGAGATCTCGCGCGATGGCGCGGTGTGGGAACAGAGTTACGAAAAGGGCAAGCCCACCAACAAGCTGAAGCAAACGGGAAAAACGCGCAAGACCGGGACGACAGTTACGTTTCATCCGGACCCAAGCATCTTCGACAAAACGGTCTACAGCTTCGACACCCTGGCGCAGCGCCTGCGCGAATTGGCCTTCCTGAACAAGGGCTTGAAGATCACGCTCACCGATGAGCGCACGGAAAAGACCACGGAATTCAAATTCAGCGGCGGCATCACGGAGTTCGTCAAGCATCTCAATCGCGGCAAGACCACGCTGCACGACTCGCCGATTTACATCGAGGGGAAGCGCGGCACCGTCGAGATCGAAATCGCGCTGCAATACAACGACACTTACGGAGAAAATGTTTTTGCTTTTGCGAACACCATCAACACCGTCGACGGTGGAACGCATCTCTCCGGGTTCCGTTCGTCGCTAACGCGCACGATCAACACTTTTGCGTCCGGGGCAGGAATGCTCAAGGAGCAGAAGGACGAAGTCACCATTACCGGTGATGATGTGCGCGAAGGCCTCGTCGCGGTCGTCAGCGTGCGCCTGCCGCAGCCGCAGTTTGAAGGACAGACCAAGGGCAAGCTGAACAGCGACATCAAGGGCGACGTCGAGCAACTGGTGAACGAGAAGCTGGGCGACTGGTTTGATAAGCATTCGACGGTGGCGCGGCGCGTCATCGGCAAGTGCATCGAAGCGGCGCGCGCGCGCGAAGCCGCCCGCAAGGCGCGCGAGTTGACGCGCCGCAAGTCCGCGATGGATTCCAGCGGCTTGCCGGGAAAACTTGCCGATTGCCAGGAACGAGATCCGGCGCGGTGCGAGCTGTTCGTCGTTGAGGGGGAATCGGCGGGCGGCTCGGCGAAGATGGGCCGCGACCGTAAATATCAGGCGATCCTGCCGCTCAAGGGCAAAATCCTTAACGTCGAAAAAGCGCGTTACGACAAGATGCTGGGTCACGAAGAAATTCGCGCCATCATCACTGCGCTCGGTACCGGCATTGGCAAGGACGATTTCGATGCCGGAAAACTGCGCTACCACAAAATTATTCTCATGACCGATGCGGACGTCGATGGCAGCCACATTCGCACGCTGCTACTGACTTTCTTCTTCCGCCACATGAAGGAACTGATCGAGCGCGGGCATATTTACATCGCGCAGCCGCCGCTCTACCGCGTGAAGCGCGGCAAGACGGAGAAATACATCCGCGACGAACGTGATTTCGCGCGCGAGCTGATGAAGCGCGCCACGGAAGATCACGTCGTGAAAGCCAAGGAAGGCGTGAATCTGGAAGGCGCGCGGCTGACTTCCTTCCTGCTGAACGTG
>JBGQDD010000354.1:0-4040 GCA_041495665.1 Candidatus Acidiferrum sp. | reverse complement strand
GTCTTCAATATGATTTTATCGAACTCCGAGGCTTCGCTGAGCCGCCCCACCGCCCGCACGCTGATCTGGTAAGACTGCCCCTCCGGCGACGGCGGCTGCCCGATTTGCCCGGCCGCGACTTGCACGTTCTGTTCCTGCAGGGCGCTAAGCACATTGGTTGCCGTCAATCCGCGCTGCGCCAATTTCGCCGGATCGAGCCAAAGGCGCATGGCATATTTGCGCTCGCCGAAAATCAGCGCGTCGCCAACTCCTTTCACGCGCTTGAGCGCGTCCTTCACATACACGTCCATATAATTGCTCAGAAACAGGCTGTCGTATTGCCCGGTATCGGAATAAACCCCGGCGCCAAACACAAATCCGCCGATCTGCTTCGTGACGATGATTCCCGTGTTCTTCACTTCATTTGGCAGCCGTCCGAGCGCCTGGTTCACGCGGTTCTGAACGTCCACCGCAGCCAGATCGACATTTCTGGTTACGTCAAATACCACCGTGATCTGGCTCGATCCGTCGTTGCCGCTCGTCGAGCGGATATACTTCATGCCCTGCACGCCGTTAATTGCTTGTTCCAGCGGAATGGTGACCGCGGATTCCACCGTCTGGGCGTTCGCTCCAATGTAGCCGCTGCTGACCACGACTTGCGGCGGCGCCAGGTCGGGTAATTGTGCGATCGGAAGCGTGGGAATGGAGATCGCTCCAGCGAGAATGATGAAGAGAGCGCAGACCGTGGCAAAAACCGGCCGCCGAATGAAGAAATCAACGAACAAGGCCGGAGTCCGCCTTTGCTGGGATTAGAATGGTGCCGCTCATGAGTTCGAGAAGTCTACCGGCCTGAATTGCTTTGGCCTTTACTTTGAATTTGCTCTGTGACCGGCATGCCGTCCTGCAAAAATTGCGTCCCGGAAATGATCAAGTGATCTCCAGGTTTGAGCCCCTCGAGAACCGCAAAATCATTGCCGATTGTTTCGCCAAGCTTTAGAGGCTTCTGCCGTGCCACGGTTCCTTTGCCTTCATCGACGGAAACGAACGCGAAGAACTGGCCATTGATGCGGAGTACCGCCAGCACCGGAATCACCGGTCCCTCGTGAACGCCCCAGGTAATCTGCGCGCGAACCTGTTGGGCGATGCGCAGCTTGCCTTGCGAATTCTCAATCGTGGCCTTGGCGAGAACCGTCTGTGTTTCCGTCTCGACCTGCGGTGACACAAACGTGATGCGAGTTTCGCTGACCGAATTACCCGCGGTGTCGAGCAGCCGCACGGGCAATCCGGCTTTCAAGTTCTTGGCTCGTTCGGCGGGAACGTAAACGTAAGCTTCCAGCGCTCCGGGCTCGTCAATGGTAGTTAGCATCGTCGAAACCGTCACGCGATCGCCCATCCGCACCGGAATATCTCCGACTATCCCGTCCATCGGCGAAGTGACGCTATAGTAGTGAAGCTCCACTTTTTGCTGCTTCACCTGTTCCTCGATCGCCTTCACCTGCGCGGCGGCCGCGTCATAGCCGGTCTGGGCGTTATCGAGCTCCTGTTTGCTGATCACTCCGGCGTCAAACAGTTTCTGCGCCCGCTCCAGCGAAACCTTGGCATAGCGCAGGTTCGCCTCCTGCGCCGCGCGCGATGCTTCCTGGCTGCTTACCGTGGCTTCCTGTTTCAGCGGGTCAATCTGCAGGAGCGGCGTTCCCGCTTCCACACGGTCACCCGACTTCACGAAAATCCGCGTAATCTGTCCTTCAACCTGCGGATTGATCGCCGCCGAGTGCCGCGATTTCAGGATGGACAGATACTCGCTGGTGTCCGGAATTTTCACCGCAGGAGCAATCTGTACTTGGACTTGCATGGCAGGCGCACCGGCGCCCGGCGCGTTGTCGGCCGCGCTTTTCTGGCAGCCGTACACAAAAGCACCCGCCGCCAGGGCCAGCAGCAAAGTGGCCCCGCGCCTTTCCAGAGTCAGTCTTCTCGTCTTGCGACTATCCGATTCAAATGGGCGCATGCCTGTCTACCTGACCTCAAATCTTACGATACTGATGGGAAAGAGCAAAATCGCGAGAGTCCGTCACCTATTGGACGCCGGGGAAAGCTGTTGGTTATATGGAAGTTTCCGGCGGCAGGCTAGTAGAAATCGCGCGAATTGATTCTCTTTCCGGAAAGCCCGAGTTGCAGGACGTCCATCTGTTCCGGCCTGTCAAAAACCTTGCCCGGAAAAAAGATCTTCGCCAAAATTCGCACGCCGCCAAAGGCCACGCCCAGGACCACGGCCACCAACATGAACACGCCCGTCCCAATAAAAATCTTGGCGATGGCCGAAAGCAATGGCGGATCGGTGACCGTCTGGTGCGGCTCGTTCGGCGTCACTTGCGTCTCGTAATTTACCGCGCTCCGCAGCGCATCGCCATAGGCGGCCGAAGATGGCCCCAACACCAGGGAGAGCAGGGAACCCTTGCGCTTGATTGTCGTTCCCGCCAGCTTCAAGGTGGGCGAGATCGCTTGTTCAAGGTGCCGCAGGTGCCGTTCCGCTAGTTGCGGCGTCGGATAGTCGATAAGCAGCAATGCGGCAGAGCCCTTGCCACCATGATATTCCGCCATCATGGCCTCAGCCTTTGCCGCGGGGCCAAACCCGACTTCGTTCGCGAGGTTCGCCAATTCCTCCCGCTTCAGCATACTCAGTGCAAACAGGAACCCCTTTGGTCCCAGGGCATACCTTTGCGTTCCGTCCGTAAAACCTCTTGGCAAGTACGCTCGAATCGGGGGCAGTGGGGTCTGATCGGAATGCGCTCGCACCGACACAAAGAGCTGTTGCAAGTCCTCGGCCGAAACATCCCGCGGCTGTTCTACTCTCATTAGCACATTTCCCACGAGCATCAGCAGCTTCTCACGGTCAATGGCAGAATTTGGTCCCAGCGTCGAGGGCAGCATTCCCGGGTTGATCTGACTCGTGTAGACCTCATACGCGCTGCTGGGGTCAAGGAAGCTGCCAGCCCATACCCCTACGTTATGGCCGTTGGAAGAGAACTGGCAGGAGGCATTGTCCCGTTGACCAGTTTCCTCGAAGAGTAGAGTGGTCATGGGTTTAGCAGCACAGCTACTCTTCGACCATGCCCCGAAGTGGTCCGGGAGTAGCTGAGCAGACGAATACGGCGCGGCGGCGAGCACCAGCGACAACGCGGCAATGAGGCGAAGCTTTCGCATCCCGGCTTCTATTAGACACCAACTACCTAGTTTTGGTTGCGAGATTGTTCAACTGCCGCCGGGGTGGGGTGCCCGGCGCCGGGTTTGGCCGGCAGGTTCATCGTCACGCTGTTCATGCTCTCCAGGTAGCTGGCCACGCCCTGATACAGCCCTTCGGCCACTTTCTGCCGTTGCTCGGGCTTCTTAAGCATTTGCTCGTCCGCCGGATTGCTCAGGAACGAAATCTCCGTCAGGATCGACGGCATGTCCGCACCGATCAGCACCACAAAGGGAGCTTTCCGCACGCCACGGTTCCTCACCGGCTTGCTGAACTTTTGAATCCGCTTGGCGAGGGAATCCTGGATGTCCTCGGCAAGTTCTTTGGACTCATCAATCTTTTCCGTCCTCGCGATTTTCATTACCAGATCCTGCAGCTCGTGCACGCCTCCCTGCGCCGTGGCGTTCTCGCGCGCCGCCACTTCCATCGCTTCCGCCGAGCCCTTCAGGTTCAGGTAGTACGTCTCGATGCCGCGGGCCGCGTGATCCCTGCTCGAATTCGCATGAATCGAAATAAACAGGTCGGCCTTGGCCTGGTTCGCAATGTTCGTCCGCTCTTCCAGCGGCACAAAGGTGTCGTCCGAACGCGTGTACACCACATCCGCTCCCGGCAGCCGCTGCTCGATGATTTTTCCCAGCCGCAGCGCCACGTCCAGGCACAGGTCTTTCTCCATCAAGCCCGTTGGGCCAATCGTTCCCGTGTCGTGGCCGCCGTGGCCCGCGTCGATCACGATCCGCGACACACCGAGCCCCAGCTGACGCGCGACTGACAACTTGCCGCCTGTATTCACGGCAGGCGCAACCGGCACAGGCCCTGCGGCCGG